>JAIPJV010000131.1 GCA_021734005.1 Fidelibacterota bacterium | reverse complement strand
CTCCCTACATCCCTAAATACCAAAAAACAATTGACGAACTTCGCGAAGAATGCCATAAAAGAGATATTACTTTTATGGCTAATCGTCTTGATCCTACTTATAGTGAATTTAATTATTCCGGAGTTATTCTGGATTATGTACGCCGTTATATTTCACCCCAGATAGTCTGGCAAAAGGATTTTGACTGGAAAAATGAGACTTATAATGAATATTGTAAACGGATACAATGGCGGAAAACTTTATTTAAAAATATATTTACCAACATTCACAAGATTGATGCGCCTGATGAGCCCCTCTCCTACGATGTAGATTAGTAAAATATTTAGAAGAAATATTAATGATGTCTATTTCGATTTTGGAAAATAATTAACACAGTTTGAATTAATATTTTTATATCCAATCGCAAAGACATATTCTCAATATAATAAAGATCATATCTTAATTTTTCTTTTACATCGCCAATTGACTCATCATATTTATGTTTTATCTGAGCCCAACCTGTAATACCTGGCTTTATTATCATTCTTCGGGAATAGAATTGGACCTGTTTACTAAGTTTTTTTACGAAATAAGGACGCTCAGGCCGCGGGCCGACAATACTCATATCACCCATCAGAACATTGATAAACTGAGGTGCTTCATCGAGTTTGAGTTTTCGCAACATTCTTCCAACTCTGGTAATCCGGGGATCATTTTTCTTAGCCCATTTAGGCCCTGTATCTTTTTCTGCATCCTCGGTCATTGTGCGAAATTTAATCAGATTAAATTTGCGGCCATTTTTCCCAATTCTGACCTGCTTATAAAAGACTCCACCTTTAGAATCAATCACAATTGCGATGCCAATAATTATCCAGATAGGTGATAATACGAATAGAACCAGAAGTGATATCACAATATCTATGATTTTTTTAGCAATCCATTCCCAGAATCTCATATTGGTTTTGAAAAACTTTATTAATGAGACGCCATAAATATTGGCCGTTTTGAAACCAGAAAGCAGATTATAAAAATCCGGACTTAATTTCACAGATACATTGCATTCATCAAATAAAGCCAACAAGTCCATTGTTTTCTGGATTTCGGACTGTTTTAAAGCAATGATTACATCTTTAATATTATATTTTTCCAGTACATCGAGCATATTATCTTCACTAAAAACAGGGATACCATCAATTTCATTTCCCGCATCTTGACCATTTACAAAACCAACAATATTAAATTTCAATTCCGGAACATTTTTTATTTTTTTGACCATATTCCTGGCATTCTCTGAAGTACCAAAGATAAGGGTCGGCCTTTCTCTAAATTCTAGCAGATCATATTTTTTTAGGATTGAAATTAATACAATTCTGCCCAGATTGAGTCCTATTATCAAAAATGCAGCATAGCTTAACATTTCCTTCTCAGAATAAATAAAGGGGATATTGATTGTATAATCTACAATAAACATTACAATAGTTCCGAAAAGTATCACTTTTGTGGCTGTAATTATCTCATCTACCCGGGAAGTATCCCATTCAACCTGATATAAATCATTGATACCAATTAAAATAGCCCAAAATAATATACTCCAGCTTACAAACAATATTATTTTATTGACCGCAAAGACTTCAAGCATATTATCAAAGGCTAGAAAAAAAGCAATAGTAATAAAAATAGTATCAATTACAATGAATAATAAAGATTGAATTGTTGCAGAAAAATCAAGAGAGTTAAATCTATTATTAGCCTCTAGTTTTGATAATTTTTTTTCACTATCAATCAATATCAAATTTTTATCAAGTTCTATATAACCTAATTTTCTAATGAAAAATATAATAGTTATCAGAAAATATATTGCTATTGTAACTATTCCGATATCGGATAGCCAGGAAGCAACCACACCAAAAATAGCACCAATAATACTAATAATATAAATAAACCAGACAGATCTAATATGACTTAAGCCTGAAGCAATCAGCCTATGATGGATGTGTTCTTTATCAGGCAAGAATGGATTCATTCTCTTGCTCAACCTTCTAAAAAAGGCCAGGATAGTATCAAGAATTGGAACTATTAAAATAAATATTGGGATTAAAATATCGAGGGTATTAGTCCCTTCTATACGACCGGCTTCCAGTGAAATAATCGAAATAGAAAATCCAAGAAGGAGCGAACCAGCATCACCCATAAATACAGTAGCCGGATGATAGTTATATTTCATAAATCCAAATACGGCAAAAATGATTATCAGAGACATCAATCCCACTAATGCCTCCTGCTGAAATAAGGCCACTATTGTAAAAGCAGATAGCGCGATTATTGTTACTCCACCGGCCAATCCATCCAGTCCATCCAAAAGGTTCACAGCATTAGTTATAAATATTACCCATAAAATAACCAGAGGAAATGTAAAATTTCCTAAATATACCACTCCTGCTATAGGAATGTATACTTCATCAAAAGGCAGCCCCATAGCTATAACAATGGCTGCCAGCAATTGGGCAACAAATTTAATTCTAAAATTAATATTTTTTATATCATCAACTAATCCAACAAGAGAAATAAAAACACAGCTTAGCCCCAATAAATAATATCGATCAGGTATGAATTTGGTTATTTTGGGTACCAACAGAATCGACAAACCCGTTGCCAGTATAACTGATATTAAGATTCCTAATCCCCCCAGATAGGGTACAAATTTTTTGTGGATTTTACGTTTATTGGGAACATCACCAATATCAAGTTTAATAGCCAATTCTCTAGCCAGATATGTTAAAGTAAGTGAAGACAGAAAAGTAAAGATTAATACTGTAATTGATTTAATTATCATAAGCCCCCGAATAAAATAAAAAATGGGTGATCCTCTAAAACACCCACTACAAATTAAACTTAACTATTAAAGATGGTTAACAATATGTTTGCCTTCGTTCTCCTTCTTTTTTAATACAACAACAAATTAAAAATAATATCTAAATTCAGCAAGTTTTTTTAAATAGCACTATCTTGATGTCTCTGGTGGAGTCCATTTAGAATAGTTTTTACCCAGTGCAAATTCCAGAATTCCTATTGATGAAGAAACAAAAATAAGGGTGATATAATATGGTATATAAAATATTTTGTATTTTTTGGGTAATACAAATGCAAGAATAGCCAAACCATAAAATATAATTTGTACTAAAAATATAGTTAAATAGATTGGCTGCTGGATCAAAAATATATTGAGTATGAAGATTAATATTGCCAAAAATCCTATAAACCATCTAATTACTTTATGAGATATCATTTCAAATATACGGATGCCTCTAATTTTTTTAAAATATTTAACAAACCCATTAAAATTTCTATTTACTATCCTTATTTTTCTCTTCATCTCCTCTAAATAATGCGCCGATGTTTTTTCTAATCCAATTGCTTTCGGTTCATAAATTATTTTGTAGCCCTGGTAACCTATATCCATTGGAATTTGGAAATCATTTGGTATATCATCTATCAAATTTTGCAATAATTTTCTTCTGGCACTAAATATACCTCCATTTCCAACCAGGACTTCACCAATCTTACTTTCCAATTTTTTAAGAAAATGCTCATATTTCCAATAAAGGCCTTCTCCTTTACTAGTATTAGTTGAATTTGTTTGGGTTAATTTCAATTGCCCTATTACGCAGCCAACCTCTTTATTCTGATAATTGTTGACCATTTTCTTAATAGCATCTTTTTTATAAAAAGTATTTGCGTCACTAAAAACCACTATTTCTGAATCTATATTATTTAGGACTTTATTCAAAGTTGCGTTCTTTCCCTCATTTACTGAATAATTATATAAACTTATCTGTTCTTCAAATTCATTACATATTTTTGCTGTATTATCAGTCGAACCATCTGAAGCAATCACTATTTTTAAATTTTCATAGGTTATATTAAGACTATTAATAATTTTTTCACGGATAATATTTTCTTCATTGTATGCTGAGATTACTAATGCTACTTCAGGATTAAAACTATTATTTTCTTTTCCTGAAAAACCATAATTATTGCTGATTTTTGAGAGAATATATAATATAATTGGATATACAAAAAATGTATATATGACAATAAATATTATAGACCAAAAAATGATTTCTAAAAATAGTGGCATTCAACTCTCCAGGTATTTGAGTATATTATTTAATCACATTAATTTTTCTGCTTCTTACCATATTATCAATTAAGATTCTATAAATATAGACTCCGGAGCCAACTTGTATGCCATTATTATTTTTACCATCCCACATAATTTTATTAACTCCACTCTTATAATAACTATCTGTAAGATCTCTAATCCGCTTACCATTCAAATCATATATTTTAACATTAATTTTTCTCCGATGATTTAGCTCTAATTGAATAGTTAAATTTGAATTAAAAGGATTTGGATAATGATTAAAAGAAAAGGAGTCGGTATCTCTTAAGATGTTTTTCAGAGCATTTTCTTTTGTTAATTTATTATAATGTAAAATTGCTACTAAGGCCTGTAATTGACCTACAATATCTCGATTTTTATTGTAAGTTTTATAAAGCGAGTTATTATCAATCTGATCTAGTACAAATTCATCATTTCTAATACCATATGATTTGTATAAGTATAATACTGCTCTCAAGTTATTTGCTAAATAGGGACCTGAGTTTTTATCAATTGCTTCTTCGAATGCCATATCAAAATATTTGTCAAAGCCAATATCTATAGCAGAATAATAAGACAAAAGAGATAATAAATAAGTATCATAGGTTTGATATGTTTCTTTGAAATCAGGGTATTGAGAATTATTTTCATTAATTCCATATGGTATTTTACCCTCGTACTTTTTTATCCTTTTATAAAGTATTTCTAGTACTTCGCTAATTTTGTTATAATCAGTCCTAACAACTCCTAAATATCGATCCCTAATAATACCGCCAATTCTAGAGTTAGTCCAATGGTTATACACCCCCTCATCTGTATGTTCATAGCTTCTAGAGGCCATCTCCAGAGATTTGTGAATCAATTTATTTTGTTTATAAAACATTAATTTATATAGAGTTCTTATAAATATTGACTGCCTTTGTGCTATATAAATTGGTTTCTCGTCTAAAGCTGTAAACCTATACCATTTCCCATCTGAATCCAGATATTTACAGGTTAATTCTAAAATTTTTTCTGCCTTTAGTAAATATTTTTCTTTGCCTGTAATATAATACATATCTATTAAGCTCTCTGCAAACCATGCATTAGGATAGAGCCAGCCATAGTTAAATTTTATACTATCCTCATTTATTTCAGTAAGAAACCATTTTTCTAATCCATTTACTTCTTCGCCAATATTTATTTCTTGTGAATTCTCAAAATCTGTTGTTTTAGAGAGGTAGATATTTCCTAAATCTTCTTTAATAAGTATATAATAATCCCTATATATTTTTTCAGTACAATAAACACATCCATCTGGGATATTTGTAAATTCTTGTTGACAAATAGAAGTATAATTCAGACATATTTCATGATATTTATCATCCTTTTCAGTAATAATATATCCAGAATTAGAGCGAACTCCATTTTTTTCCCAATAATCTATAATTTCTTCATACCGATTTGTGATTTTTGAAATCTGACTGTTATCAAGCACAGAAGCTAACAATTGATTGATTATCAATATTACACAGATAAATATATGTTTTAGTCTAAAATAAATAATATTTCTCATATAATTAATTTAAAAATCATTGATAATAGACTTATATTTTATTCTTTCTTTTAGTTCTTCGACCCACTGAAAATTAAATAAATTATAAAGAATATATGATATCCCCATTAAAATTAATGAGATTAATATTTTTACTCCTAAAGATAATATTAAATTGTCTATGTTTATTAAGAATTTAAACACATTCAAAGCAATAAAAGATAGAATCAGCCAAAATATTGATATTAAATTATTCCTCGTAAAAAATTTGATTTCCTGCTTCCTCAGTAAGACATACAAAGAAATAATGCCAAGTAAAATTATCCCAATACCATGGGCAACTACAACCCCCATTAAGCCAAGTGAAAAAACCTCTGTTAGAACAATTATTACAATGACAACCATAAAACTAGAAAGAGTAATATGAAATGTATAAGGATATTCATAGAGTCCGTTTAAAATACTTCTAACAAGTATGAATATCATTGCCAATCCCAGAAAAGGTGATAAAATGTATAAATAATCAATTATAATTGCATA
>JAIPJV010000130.1 GCA_021734005.1 Fidelibacterota bacterium | reverse complement strand
AAAAAATTGGCAGCCGGGCATGGAAAAAAGGATAAGGTCGCTCGCGTACTTATTAAGATCATACATGATCAATCCAAGAATATGTGCCAGTCCGCTTTCGAATTTTCCGCGGCTATTTTGACAATAGACTGGATTTTCCTGTACACGATCGAAACCTAACTTACCGGCAGTGTAATCCCTTTTTATATTGAGAGGTGCACCATAGCCGGCTGCCGTTCCGAGAGGGGATTGGTTGATAAATTTTGCATAAAATGTGAGATATTCCAGGTTGTCTTCCATAGAGGCTTTCAATCCACCAGCCCACATTTCAATTGATGAAGGCATGGCTTTTCGAGTATGAGTGTAACCTGGTAAAGCAATCTCACCATATTTATCTATTAAATTTTTCAAAGCTTTTATGTTTGATTTTATGAGTTTCTTGATTTGATTGGCCTCATCCTGGTAGTAAAGCCGAAGAGCGGTTAAGACCTGATCATTGCGGGAGCGGGCTGTATGAATCTTTTGACCGGTTTCGCCCAGTTTTTCTGTCAAATGATTTTCTATAGCAGTGTGACAATCTTCGTCGGATTTTTGGATTTCAAACTGGCCTTTTTTATGAAGCTTTATGATCCTGTTTAATTCTGCAACCAGCTGATCCTTTTCATCTGTTTTCAGAATGTCTATCTGGTGGAGCATTTCGGCGTGGGCAATAGAGGCCTTGCAGTCATACTCTACCAGTCGCTGATCAAGAAGGAAGTCCTGACCAACAGTATAGTCTTCTACTAAAGCATCAAGGCTTTTATGGTCGTTCCACAGCTTCATTTTTCTTTTTTATATCTCCAAATATAGGGATCCTGTTCTCTGAGAACAGCTTGATGAGCTTTGAGTCGAATGGAGTTAATATTGATAAATCCCCGGGAATCTTCGGCGTCAAAGCCACCTTCCAGATCCATGCTGGAAAGTTTTCTATCATAAAGTGAAGTTGGCGAAGTTCTGCCCAGCATAAGAACATTGCCTTTTAATAATCCCAGTTTGACAGAACCGGTGATTCTCTCCTGACTCTTGTTCATGGCGTTCATCAGAAAATCCATTTCCGGTGAAAACCACAATCCATTATAGATTAATTCAGCGAACTTTGGAATCAAGCTATCCCGAATGTGCATGACTTCTTTGTCCATGGCAATGCCTTCCAGATCGCGATGGGCTTTCCAGAGAATTGTTGCAGCAGGTGTTTCGTAAATTCCTCTTGATTTAATACCGATAAAGCGATTTTCAACAATATCGATTCTCCCAATCCCATGTTTTTTGGCCAATTCATTCAGATAAATGTAAAATTTAAGAGGATCAGTTTCCTCAAAGCCATCGGTTTCATTTATAACTTTAGTGGGCACGCCATCTTCGAAATGAATCTCAATATTTTCCTGCTGATCAGGAGCATTCTGAATCGAATTAGTCATAGAGTAAACATGTTCGGGTGCTGCTTTAGAGGGGTCTTCCAGAATACCGGCTTCATGACTGATGTGCATTAAATTGTCATCTTCACTATAGGATTTTCCCTTTGAAGCCTTGACTGGAATACCATATTTATCAGCATATTCCAAAAGATCCGTACGACCTTTGAATTGATTTAAAAATTCTTCATCTTTCCAGGGGGAAATGATTTTTATATTGGGATCAAGAGCACTGTAGGCGAATTCAAAACGAACTTGATCATTGCCTTTGCCTGTGGCGCCGTGGGAAACATATTGAGCCTGCTCTTTATGAGCAATTTCGATCTGTTTTTTGGCAATCAAAGGGCGGGCAATCGCAGTACCCAGCAGATAGCGCCCTTCATAAATTGCATTACCCTGAAGGGCAGGAAAAATATAATCGGTTACAAATTCTTCCCGCAGATCTTCAATATAAACTTTGCTGGCACCGGTTTCCAGAGCTTTCTTTTCAATATCTTCAAAATCATCTTCAATTCCAACATTACCCAGATAGGCAATGACTTCATAGTCTTTGTTTAGGAGCCATTTCAATATGACTGATGTATCTAATCCGCCACTATAGGCTAAAACAACTTTTTCTTTTGACATTAATTAACCTTTGTTTATTATAAATGATCTTTTAATTCAGGCACGTGTCCAACCAGAGAGTCAAGAAATTCTTTCTGGGAAACACCTTCCTGCATTACAATTAGGACTGTATCATCTCCAGCGATTGTTCCCAGCACATCATCGAGTTCCATCTCATCAATGAGCATGGCAATATTGGATGCGAAGGAAGCTGTACATTTTAGAACTGCAATATTTTCAGAAAAGGCGATAGAGTGAAAACCCTCAACTGGAAATTTAGTCATGATTGAATTTTTAGTCTGGTGGACCTTCTCAGGCAAGGCATAAACATGGCCTTTTTGACCATCAGGAATCTTGATAATTCTTAAGCTATTCAGATCCCTGGACAGTGTAGCCTGAGTTGTTTGAAATCCTTCTTCCTCCAGTTTTTCCTGTAAGTCTCTCTGGCTGGTGATTTTGCACTCACCAATAATTTCTCTAATTTTTTTATGTCTCTGTATTTTCGTCATAGACCCTTTTAGATTGTATAAATATCAGTTTTCAACGCATAAATATACATAGATTAGCAGCACAAGTCAAGCAAAAAGAACTAAATATTTTTGGTTAATTGGATTAATATTTTAACCGATTTTTGCAAAAAAATAATAAATCCCACAGTTATTTTGTAAACTGTAGGATTTATTAAGGTTAAGGAAATGATTATAATCTTAAGTGATCAAGAATATTTATTCTTTTCGTCATTCTGAATCATTTTGAGCATTTCCCGGGCTGCAGCATTGGGGCCATCGATCTCCATACCAGGTACTCCCAGGCGAGTGCGAATTTGCCCAACATAAGTACCATTATCAAAAAATTTCTTGAAGAATTTCTGGGCAATTTCATTGTGGCGGCCTTTCATCTGAGGCGGGCCGAAAATATTGGCAAAATAGGAATGACGCAGTCCTTTATCATCGGTTGTTCCCTTACTCATGACAGCGCCTTCACTAAATACCCGCAGCGCTTCCTCGGGGTCCTGAAAACACTCTAGGATGGGATGCTCTTCATCAATCTCTTCATAATTATTGGCGTAGAGAACATAGTCTATGTCAGTGCCTTTGTTAACATTCTTGAAAGTTGTAACAGGTAGAGTAATGCGGGAGTTGACTTTTCCCGGACTACTAATGATGGCTCTGTCCAGCTGACCAAAAGCATAGCCAGGTGGAAAATCATCAAGACGCTGAAAAGCTCCAGTCTCTGTACCATAAGCCTTAACCTGACCATTGGAATCAATATTCAAAGATCCCATATCGTCAGCAATGATGGTCATCTCTTTGAGCTGGCTTTGGGCTAATCGGCGAAAAGCCTCAATACTCTCGGACTTTCCTGCTCCTGAATCACCGATCAATAGAAAATTCCCGCATTTGTTATTTTTGAGAGTCAGTTTATAAAAAGCTCCATGAAAAGGCATATTGCCATTCATCATAACCCGGGTGTTATGAAGGGTGAGCATCATCTTTTTTAAATAGCCAAAGTAACCAAATTCTTTATCGCGGGGAACTGCAGCAACCAGCAGATCTTCTTTTTCATCGTAACTATAAACAGTAGGCATCTCAGCCAGTCCATCCAGAGAACCTTCCTCAACACCGTACATATAAATTGCATCAGGCTTTTTCTTGAGATCCTCTTTGCTTGCTAATTCAAATAAATTGCTGAGATGGAACCCCAGATCATAAAAACTCTGATGAATGTAAGCGTGGATAATAATCTTGCCAATTTTGGCAGGAAAACATAGCCATTTATCACTATCCACATTCACGTAATCGATTGGATTTTCGTCAATCTTGATAAATTGGCCGCGTCTTCTGTTCATAGGCGGATCAAAAATCAGAGGGGGGTACAAAAGTATCTGTCGAATTGTAGGGACTCTATTTAATTTTGCATATTTATCTGATTTAACTCCGGCCAGATCAGTAGGCAGAGCAATTGTACCTACTTCAGCTCCAGCATGCACCTGGCGGTAAACTTGAGGATGTTCTCCTGTAATATTTTCCTGAATATTTCGATAGGCCCTGCGGACTAGATGCATTAATTTTTCCACAGTATTATTAAATGTTCGGTAGGGTCTTTCATCAAGCCGGTCGGATTCAGAATTACAAATCACGAAGCGATCATAACTCCGCCAGTAGTTATAAAAATATTCTGTAAATTCGTAGAGCGTTTCTTTGTCTTTGAGAAATATATCAGCTCCATCAACAATATTGGGGACCAGAGCGCTCTCCAGCTTGCTGAGATATTTGAAAGTTTCTATAAGAGTGCGGATATTTTTAGAATTGATCTTGCGTCCCTGAAAGATATTGAGCAGATTAGAATCACGAACCTGAAGGCTTTTGATACACTTTTTGAGCATCCCCCGAAACATTTCACTCTCAATGAGCTCCTCCGGAGATTCACAAATTCGGTCTTTTAATTTTAGGATGGTTTTATCATCCGTAATTTCATAAGAAATTGAATGCATTTTTACTCCTCGCTTTCTAATTTTCCAATGTTAACCAGGAAAAAATGGGGTGCAAACTTCATGGTTAACCAAAAAATTATTGCACGACTATTGTAAGTGTTTGTTTATAAATTGATATAAGTCTTTGATTAAGTTTGATAATAGTTGCTCGTTCTTTCAAATAGTCCTGCATAATTCGGCTTAAGTTAAGCCAAGATATTTATATTTCAAAAAAAGTTGAGGTTTTATAGTCAAAATTAATGAATAAATATACATTAAACGGGAGGAGAAATGACTGCAAAAAAAATTATTAAAAATGTTGGGCAGCTAGCCAGCTGGAGCACTGAAAAAAATAATATGGTAGTTCTTGAAAATGTTGAAATTTTAATTGAAAATGAACGTATTCAGAAAATTGATAGTCAAATTAATTGTCCTGATTGTCCGGTTATTGATGCTCATAATAAACTGGTCACACCCGGATTTGTTGATCCTCACACCCATCCGGTTTTTTATAATACACGGGAGATGGAATTTGAAATGCGCCTTCAAGGGAAAACCTATCAGGAAATTGCAAAAGCCGGAGGCGGTATTCTGGCTTCGGCTCGAAAATTGCGAGAAGCACCTCAAAATGAATTAAAAAAACTTGTTAAATTGCGGCTGGATGAATTTTTTAGGTTCGGCACAACCACAATTGAAGCTAAAAGTGGTTATGGCTTATCGGTTGAATCGGAGATAGAATCCCTGAAAATTCTAAAACAATTTAAAGAAATCCATCCTCTCGATATCAAAACAACTTTCCTTGGCGCCCATGAATATCCTGAAAAATATCGTAATGACCATCAAGGCTATATCGACCTGATCACTAATAAAATGATACCTGAAGTTGCTGAAATGAATCTGGCCGATTATGCTGATGTGTTTTGTGAGGAAGGTGTTTTTTCAGCTAAGGAAAGCAAAAAAGTACTGCAAGCCGCAAAAGACCATGGCCTGGGAATTCGACTTCATTCTGATGAATTCAAACCTATTGGCGGCACCCAATTAGCCCGGGACATAAAGGCGATTTCTGCTGACCATCTAACTGCAATTACCGAGGATGGAATTTCAGCGCTGAAAGAAGGCAATGTGATTCCCATTTTGCTACCAGCGACGACATATTTTTTGGGTTCTGACAAATATGCACCAGCCCGAAGAATGCTGGAGCAGGCGCTTGATGTTGCTCTGGCCACGGATTTCAATCCTGGTAGTTCAATGACTCAGTCTATGCCATTTGTAATTAATGTAGCCTGTTTGAATATGAAAATGACACCCAAAGAAGCCCTAAAAGCCGCTACTTATAATTCTGCTCGTGCTCTTGAAATGGAAAATCTGGTAGGAAGTATTGAACCCAACAAACAGGCTGATATAGTGATCTGGAATTGTGAAAATTATCAGGGAATTCCCTATTTTCTGGCTGCTCAAACAGTGGAAAAGGTTGTGAAAAAAGGTGAGCTTGTTTGGGAGAATCGAAACTAATATTTAGATATTTTTATAATTTTTATTGAAAGGATCTGAAATTAATCCCCGATCTAGAGCCTGTTTGATTTCTCTGATGCCGTCAGGAACCGTTTGAGTGATCTCAAATCCTAATTCATTCTTTATTTTTGAAAAATCAACACGGTAATCACGGGGATCTTCTTCTTTTTTAACGTATTTTATTTTTGCATCGGGAAAAAATTCCAGGAGTTCATCAAC
>JAIPJV010000129.1 GCA_021734005.1 Fidelibacterota bacterium | reverse complement strand
GTAATCCAGGTATTTTCAAAAAACAATTTCATTCCCAGGGGATAATTTGGAATAATATCAAAATTGGTTGGATACAATTGCTCAGTAGTTGTGTTAAGACTATGGGCAATATTATCAATATTTTCTTCTTTTATGCCAAAACGACTACTCTTATTGACAACTGTTGTATCGATTTGTTCTGATTCTTTTTCATAGCTGTCAATTATAGAATAATATGTTGTCACACGAGGGAATGCCTCATCCACATCTCTCAATGTGGGAGGAAATGTCATAGTTGTATCGCCGCCAGGATAAGTAAAGCTAACTGTCTGAGAATCCATACTGGCTGGAACGGTTACAACAGTGTCCAAAATGTGATAGTCCATAGCTTCTTCTTTATAAAATAATCCATCTCCATCATTGTCAATATCATCTGTAGCGGAATCATAGAATTTGACCTTAATATTATGTTCCACTTCCTGAGTTAATTCATCAGGATTTATCAAAGAGTAATAGACATCGCCATTACCATTTCCACTTAATCTTTCTATGCCTTTGGAAGTATCAGGAGGTATATAACCGGCTACATTTGAAGTCGGCTGGACAGCCACTGTATTTTTATCAAGAACGATCTCCGTGCCCAGTTTCTGGATAGATTTTGAACATTCAGCCGGGAAAATTCCTGTACTGGCATCACCATGGTCATAGGAAACAACAGCGTAATAATAGGTCATGCCATTATTAACAGTTGTATCTGTGAAAGTATGCTGCAATCCATTATCATTACCAAGATTAAAGGAAACGCCACCTGTAAAGGAGGCATCACCACGATAAAAGCCTTTGATTCCATTCTTTTTATCAAAAATTGCAATTGGTTCGTAAAAATATTTGACACCTTTAGCATTGGTAATTGTATTGACTTCATTAAACCCAATATCAGTGGCTCTGTATATTTTATAACCTTCAAAGTCTTTCCCCAGAACAGGATCGATTGAATTTTCAGCAGTATTGTCCCAATACAAGGTTACCTGACCATCACCTGCTACAGCATGAATAATAGGTTTATCTGGAGGACGGGTAAATTGATAATTATTGTCGTAAATCTGCTGGTTAGTTTTCTTGTTGTTCAGAATATCTTCAAAATCTTCACCAAATAGGAGAGCCATGGAAAAACTACCTGAGCGTCCGGAAGGAAGGGGAAAGTAACCAGCACCATAAATAAAATCACCATCAGCAGGCTCAAGTACGATCTCATCATAGTTACCTGGTGTTTGCCTATTCCAGAGATCACCCGGAGTTTGACTTGACCAACCGTAGTCGTCACTCATTCTAACTTTTCCAGGAGGGGTAAAATAGTTGAAACTGGTCAAACCAATTTGATCAGATTCGTTAACATCGACTTTATCAAAATTGGGTTCACCATTAGTTGGAGCACCGTCGCCTTCACCAGCATCACCAGTTCCGGCAGCACCATCAGCTCCCACATCATGAATGGAGGCATTCCAGTCACCATCATTATCGATTCCGTCATCACGGCGCTCATCTATAAGCGGATCATTTTTACCGGCACCAGTTACATAATCGACATATTTCAAAGGAGGTAAAGGCTCAAATCCTTCACCACGATTAATTCTATTGTAGTAATGGGTAAAATAATCTTCATCAATTACACCATTGAGATTGTCATCGATAATATTACCGACAACTTCTTCCAGCTGATTATTACTTCTTAAAATTATTTTTTTACCTGTTGTATAAACAGTGTCAGGAAATTTCTTAATCGTATAAATTGAGCGTGTGTAAGTGTCCTTTTCAATTAAAACAATTTTATCACCAATATCATAGTGAATTTTTTCAAAAAAGTTTTCATTTAATTGAGGAGAGCCCTGCTCACTATCACCATCATTGTCAATTCCATCATAGGGATTCCCCGGACTTTCCAAATAAGCATATCCGCTGTAGCCCACAGGGCCATCGAAACAGGGACTGTAAGACGGAGGAGCATCCCAACTATAGGTGATATCGTCCTGATTATCAAAATAGGAGAGATCATCCTGAGCATCGATGTAATCATTACATCTGCCACCACTTAATGTTCCTACCATCATACCAAAAGAAACTTTTTGATAACTTTTTTGACCGGCGTTTTTGACTTTATAAAGCCAATAAATTATATCTTCAGCTAAAAAGTGAGACCACTGAAGTCCTCTTACAGCGACATCCAGACCAGCTCCATATCTCTCTGGGATCGTCGAGTCTGGCATAAATACGCGGGGTCCTTCACCCTGCTTATAATAATTAAATTCAGCATCTTTTGAATCGTCCATAACAAAATAGGATTCCTGATCAGCAGCCATGACACCTTTGCCAAAATATCCATTCCAATAAGGGCTTCCATCAGGTTTTACCCAGTCCGGCTGATCGGGCCAAAAAGAAGGCCAGGAATCAGGTTTGCCATCTCCATCATTGTCAAGATCAGTGCTAATAGCAACTTCGTCATTTTCATCATCAGCATATCCAGGTTTAGGCTCAAGAGTCCACATTGTTCCGCCCTCTCCAGGACTATCAGTCCAACCACGGGGACCGTCGGAAGTTGCAACCGAAGTAACTGTATCCCGAAAAGTAGCCAGAAGTAGTGTATCATTGATCATCTCATGATCGTAGTAATTAAACAAATCTTTGAGCTGGGACAGGGAATCCAGATTAGTGAAATAATTTTCTACAACCGGATCCAGTGCTCGAATAGTTCCATCATCATGGAGGGCAAATTCCCATTGCCAATTTCTTCGCATCTCAACACCAAACAGTGGACTTACATCACCAACATATTCATTACCACTGCCTTTAGGCCATTCTCCCTCAGGTTTTTCAAAAATTCCTGCAACCAATCCATAATTAGTAAATACAGTTCTAACTTTATTGGCATTGTGGATCCCCTGATGGCGATAAACCTGATTACCGAGACGAACGTCATCTTCAGTATTCCAGGCTATCTGAAAAGACAGAATTATTATTAATAGAATAAAAGCACTTTTACTTGAAGTGATTGATCTGTTCATATGTTAGGTCCTCTTATATTTCGACTTTATAGCCAACTGTTACCCGCATTGGACTTGAAAATCTTCCTGGATCATTGAAGTATTCTTCAAGAGTATTGACTTCCTTGCTGAAATCGGAATGGGAACTTTCATAAATTGTTTCTGAGCGGGAATAAGTAGATCTTCCACTGTCTCCATAGACATTGGTTTCATTGGCAATATCGAATAGATTATCAACTTTTATATAAAATGTATTTTTGATTCCAAAAAAGTCAAAACTTCTGGTGGTTTTAAAATCTATATTGACAAAAACAGGCTGACGGCCATCATTTCCTACAAATGGCGAAGGCGTTCTAAGGGCAACTGCATCATACGGGGTTCCACTTCCAATTGTCAACAGAAAGCTGGACATCCAGGTTCCGGGATTTCCAATAACCAGATTTCCATTTATGGTATGTCTTTGATCCCAATCTAATGGCAAAACCTGTTTTTCTATCATTTGGCCGGATGCTAATCTAATAATTCCAGCATTAGGATCAGATTGAGTTCCCTCAGCAATCTGAAAAGTATAATTTAGACTAAAACTATAGCCATCTGCCAATCGTCTGGAAAGTTCAAGAGTAACGCCTTTTATTGTGGCGTATTCAGAATTTACATACTGAGTATAGTACTGATCATTTCGTGCTCTAATTCGACGGGACAGATTGATCCAGCCACGTACATCACGAACATAATAATCAGTCTGGAGCTTGAAATTTTGACTGAGTTGCTGCTGCAACCCGATTTCATAACTAATTGTTTGTTTAGCATCCAGATCAGGATTGCCCATCATTCCATCGGAAAGTTCCCAATCAGGATTGGCATAGAGCTGCGAGAAATTGGGCATCTGGAAAAAATGTCCATAGGAAATATGAATCACGCCTTGATCTGTGATAGGATAGGCTAGACCCAAACGGGGACTGATCTGAATTTTGGGATTGACGTCATCCCACCAGATTTCTTCCAATTCACTGCGGGAAAGCTCCTGGACAGAAGGTCGTAATGGATTATCAATGTTGGGATCAGTTGGTTCAGCAGGTACTTTTGCTTGGGGATCAAAATAATCGAGTCGAATTCCGGCATTTACAATAATGTCTGAAAATTCAATTTTGTCCTGAATGTAAGCAGCTATCTGAATAGGATTGGCATCGAGAGTGTCGCCTTGACTACGACCGGTGGCAATGTCATAATAATTATCATAATATTTGAGACGGTTATGCTGAATTTCTATTCCTGTCTTAATTTTATGACGGCGATTAACCTGGCTTGTTAAATCACCTCTCAAAATTGTTGTTGTTGTATTTCGATCATAATGGTGATTTTCAATACCACCAATATTATATGTGTGGGGAGGTAGATCAGCTAGTTGAGAAGATAGGATTCCATACATGGGATTGGTAGGATCATCAAAATAATATTCCTTATAATTAGTATTGAACTGACTCAGACCCAGATTATAAAAAGTTTTGCCTGTCAACTGGTGGGTTAATTTTAAGGTCTGATTATAATTATAATTTTCCCTGGTTAAAGTTCCTTCCGGATTATATTTAAATGCATTGTTATAATCTTTATAAGTCATATCGTCAACAACCGATTCACCAAGGAAGTTCATTGGATTTTCACTAACTATATTATAGCTCAGAGTTAATTGGTCATTAATTTTCCAGGTCAATTTAGTATTAAGGTTTAATTTTTCATAAGAGTCCATTGGAACCCAGCTGGAATCGCCTGTTGCCAAAATATAAGATGTAGAATCTGCATCAGCATTACCTGCAATCAAAGAAGAAATTGAATCTGTCACAGATGGATCTGAAGTCACCAGGATATCCTGTTCATTAGCGGCCTTATGAAAAACATCATCAGTGTTAAATATTTTACGTCCGTAAAAATAGCCATCTTCCCTAAAATAGCGTCCATTAACATAAAAGAAGAGTTTGTCCTTGATCAAAGCACCACTAGCATATCCCTGCAAATTATTAATATTCATCGGATTGAAGCTTTGAACATTTGGATAAATATTGTCATGGCCAATTGTATAAAATTGGCCTGTATAGGTTTGCAAACCAGCATTGAATTCATTGCTACCATCTTTAGTAACGATATTGACCACACCTGACATGGCCTTTCCGTATTCAGCATTAAAAGAACCAGTAATAACTTCCAACTCTTTAATGGCTTCGTTTTCTACATTAGTTGCCATGCCTCCGGAAAATGGATCGGTGACTGGCATTCCATCAACCATGTAAAGTGTCTCGCCGGATCTTCCACCCCGAAAGTGACCAGCAACAACACCAGCCTGACGATTGACTACTTCGCTAAAATTTTCAACCGGGATGTTTTCTAATTCATCTGAGGAAACACGAGAGGAACTGGCCGTAATATCTTTTTGGATCATTTTCTCTTCGGCAACAACTTCAATAGCTTCACCTTGAATATCCGCAGTCCCCATCTCAACATCAATATTTGTTGTCAGATCGATATTAACCTTGACTTCAGTGAATCGCACCGTTTGATAGCCAATCATACTAAATCTCAATGTGTATGTGCCGGGAGGTATATTAATAATAGAATAGTGGCCATTTTCATCGGTGGCTGCCCCCAGAGAAGTTCCCTGTATCTGGACATTGACTCCCATCATTGGTTGACCGGTACTTTTATCTACAACAGTCCCCATAATTTTACCTGTGGTACCTGCCATAGCAGTACTGATTATCAGAATTAAAGCGATTACTATTTTGGCAAGATAGTTTTTTTTCATATTCTAAACCATCCTTTTTTATTGTTTATAAAATAATATACACGACTTTCCATCTATCTTATCTGCATTTTCCCGGGCAGGAAAAATTATCTTCCAGTTCTCATCTTTCTCCTGAAATAATTGACCTTTATCAATTCTTTGAACTTGATTGGAGAGATTGAACACTGCAATAATTTGTTGATTGGCAGTGCTTCGTTTGAAAGCATAGAGCATATTTTGGTCGTCTGTCAGCAGGGTTTCGTAGGCGCCATTTCGCAAACATTCATACTTTTCTCTTAGGCCGGCCATTTTGCGATAATGGTTTAATAGATCATGATTGACTTCAACCTTATTAACAGGCCGTTCAAGACCGAAGGGATGATACTTTTCATCCTCGTATTCAAATTCTTCCCAGATCATTGGTTTTCTGCAATCCGGATCATCGGCTCCCCACATACCGACCTCATCTCCATAATATATATAAGGTG
>JAIPJV010000128.1 GCA_021734005.1 Fidelibacterota bacterium | reverse complement strand
TTGGTAACGAGGCTATCATATTCTACCTGATTTAAATTTTCTGAGTTTACAAAAAGAGTATCATAAGCAACCAATTCACTATTCCATTTGAGAACTGTGCAAATAGTATCTACAACAGTTTCCTCTCTTCTATATGATTCAGCAAAAGTAGTATCGTAGGATCTATAGAATCCCTGGGGAACTTTGACCTCCAGGGTTGTATCTGCAAGCATAATTTTCTTTTCTCCGGTAAAATTACTATCAGCCAGGTTGCTATCACGTGCAGCAGATACAACATTAACCAAAATATCAGGATCTTCGAGATATTCACCTGTCATCTGATTATAGAATTCTTCAGCATCCTGTAAATTTTTCATTCTATAGCGACCTTCCTTAATGATCTGCTGTTCTTCTTGCCAGATCAGTGAAGGTAAATAGATCACAAGTATTAGAACAATTACCAGAATACCTGCAACCCAATTCAGGAGTCCTTTTGTACCTGACTTATACTCCAGATCTTCTACCTGAGTTTTATTCGGCATATTCTCTTCTTTACTCAATGGTAACCTCATTTTTTATTTTTTCAACTGTTTTACTACCAAGACCTTTAACATTTGTTAATTCCTGTAGAGATTTTATTTTGCCTGATTTCTTTCTGTACTTCAGAATTCTTTCAGCAGTAACCGGACCTATCCCTTTGATTTTCATTAATTCTTCCCTGGTAGCATTATTGATCTCAATCTTAACAGGTTCTTGAACTGGTCTAGATTCCTGTTTTGAAGAAGAACTAAAATACAATGAATCATTCCGGACTACCTCTTTTTGCAAACTATCTCTACGGGCTTCACTATTTGAAAGAACCGGAGGAGCTGAAAAATTCACTTTGTATAAATGAATTGCACCTCCAATAAGAAAAAAGACTATCAGAAAGTAAACAACATACCTTTCTTGGCGTGTTAAATTTAGCATATTTTTAGGAAAATAAAAATTATTAGTAAAAAAATCATCGGCAATAATTCCATAACAAGATATACTACTGATTATTCAGCGATTTATCTTGATAAATTATTGCTTAATTTTTGAAAACCGGTTATTATTGCTAAAATTTCCTCTTTCTATCTTTTCCAGTTCTTTATATAATTCCTTCTGTTTTTTTGAAGTAGATTCAGGTACATCGATAACAATTCTTACATACTGGTCACCACGACCGGAACCATTTAAATGGGGCAGTCCCTTGTTTTTCAATCGAAGTAATTTATGAGACTGGACACCAGCCGGTATATTCAATTTTACATCGCCTTTCAATGTGGGCACTTTCATCTCCTTGCCAAGGGCAGCTTCAGCAGGAGAAACATGTAACTCAATGAAGATATTATCATCTTTTCTGACAAAATATTTGTGGGATTCGATCTCAAAGAAGACAACAAGATTGCCACGGGGTCCATTTCTTTCACCTACATTACCTTCACCACGGATTGTCTTATAATGGCCTGTGCTAATGCCAGCTGGAATATCAATCTTAATATCTTTTTGCTTTTTAATCCGGCCGGATCCGGAGCATTTTTTACACGGTTTTTCGGGAATTTTACCCTGGCCATCACAATTGGAACAGGGCTGCACATTGACAACCTGACCTAACATTGAGCGCTGAACATTGCGCACCTGCCCCTGTCCATTACAAACAGGACAGGTTTTGAAAGATGTACCCGGTTCAGCACCTTTTCCATTACAGGCCTCGCAGGTTTCCATCCTTTTTATTTTAATATGCTTGGTTGTACCCTCAGCAGCTTCTTTGAGAGAAAGTGACAATTTTATTTTCAGATCACTGCCTTTTTTACGATTGTTAGTAGATCGACGCGAGCGGGAACTGCTTCGGCGGCTGCCACCAAAAAAATCTTCAAATCCGCCAAACCCGCCAAAATCATCCATAAACATGCGGAGAGCATCAGAAATATCAAAGCCTCCAAAGCCCTGCCCACTAAAGCCTTGGGCGCCACCAAAGCCACCTCCAGCCTGTCCGCCATTTACACCAGCATGACCAAACTGATCATATTTTCGACGCTTATTTTTATCTGATAGAACAGAATAGGCTTCTGAGACTTCTTTAAATTTTTCTTCTGCTTCCTCATTATCCGGATTTCTGTCCGGATGGTATTTCATGGCCTTTTTTCTATAAGCCTTTTTTATCTCATCTTGTGAGGCATCCTTGTCAACACCCAGTACTTCATAATAATCTCTTGGCATAAAATATAACTCATTTATTTATTTGCTAACGATTACTCTTGCGTAACGTAAAACTTTGTCCTTGTACATATATCCCTTTTCAATTTCCTCCAGAACAATATCGGAATCATGTTCTTCACTTTCCTTTGTCATAATTGCATGGTGGAGATCGGGATCAAATTCCTCTCCTACAGAGTCATACTTTTCCACTTCTAAATTATTGAGTACATTATGCAATTTTTTGTGAATCATTTGCAGCCCGCCATTATCAGAATCCTGTTTGGAACTTTCCTCGCTATCCTTTTTTGCACTGTTTTCCTGGTGTTCAACGGCTCTATCAATATCATCAAAAACAGGGAGCAACTCTTTTAGAATGTTCTTACCTTCGTATTTGAGTCTTTCCTGTTCTTCTTTGCGGGTTCTCTTTTTATAATTTTTAAATTCAGCAGCCAATCGGGTAAATTTATCATTTAGCTTTTCGTTTTCAGTAATAACTTCTTCCATTTTTTCTTCAGTCTCCTTGAGTCGGGATTTCAGGTCTTCTTCCGAACCCCTTATGTCTTCTTCACTTTCTTTAGATTCCTGCTTTTCCTCGACTTCTTGTTTTGTTTCATTTTGATCTTCCTGGTTTTCAGAGTTTTCAGTATGCTCTGTATTTTGTTCTTCCTGTATATCTTCGTTCTTTTTGTTCTCTACATTAGATTTTTCTTCGTTCACTTTTTCATCTCCTATTTATTTTTGCAGTTCATATGAGCTTAATGTCTCCCTGCAATTTTAATACCAGATAAATTAACAAAAATATATCAGTCTATTTAGGTATTTTTTTCACATATTGTCTTCAATTATTTCAGACATATTGTCTCATTTTATTATTAGTTAATTTTTTTAAACCTGATTAATTCATGACTCCTTCTAAAATAGTAGTTAATTACATTATAAATATAGTTTTAGATACCACTTATGTAAAAAACTCAGTTTTTGGGAGTCATTAATTAATCCAAGGTTAATCCCGAAAATCTCGAAGAGATTATTCGGCCTGGAAGGTGAAAAATGCCACCTAGAGGTCTCTATGAGAAATGTTAATGAATTTTTCAGGTAAACTTTAGCAATAATTAAGGTAAAATGATTTGATCTACATTTTATTACATTAAGCTGAAAGGCAAAAGCATCAGTATTTTTTAGCGATCGTCTAATCAACAGGCCTTTTCCTTTTATATTAATAATAAGCAGTATTAACTGCCTTGCAGAGAACGCCTACACCAAATATTTTGTAACCTTTTTAAAAGTGCATAATCTAAAATTGTTGTTTGTTTGTAATCATTACAATTTAAATTTCGGAGGATAAAATGAAAGAAGAAAAATACCCATTAGGTCAAAATGAAATTAAGTGGACATCAACTAATTGGCTCGCCGATCATCTTGATGATGGCGATTTTAAGATTCTGGATGTGCAGCCAGATATTCACGATTATATTAAAGCCCACATTCCTGGCGCTGTTTACATGAGTGAAAAACTTTTCAGGGTTCCAGAATATGGTACTCCAGGAAAATGGATCCCTAAAGAAGCGGCCCAAGCTGAATTTAGCAGAGTAGGACTGGATCCCGATAAACCAGTTGTTGTTTACACTGGAACAGGATTATTCAGAGGCTGGGGTGATGGACTTGAACAGACTATGGTAGCATACACACTCAAGCGATTTGGTCATAAAAATATCTATCTCCTGGATGGCGGACTTGACAAATGGCTTGAAGAAAATCGCCCTGTTTCCAAAGAATTTCCCGAAGTCAAAAAATCGTCCTATGATGCAAAAGTTCAGAGTGACATATTTTTAGATTATAAACAATTCCTTAATATCAAAGACAGGGATGATACTATTGTACTTGATGCCCGTCCTGAAGATATTTATGCAGGACAGGGGCCCTGGATTAAAGCCGGGCATATTCCTGGCGCAGTTAATTTGCCCTGGAAATCTTTAATGGCTGAAGATAACTCCCGCCTGCTGAAAAATGAAGAAGAGATCAAAAAAATTCTGGATGAAAAAAATATTACCAAAGATAAAACTATTGTCTGCTCCTGCGGTACAGGCCGGGAAGCAACCAATGAATATGTCCTCTTCAAACATTTCTTCAATTATCCAAATGTAAAATTATACGAAGGGTCTTTCACAGAATGGAGCTCCTATCCCGATAATCCTACAGTAACAGGTAAAGATCCTCGTTAGAATTGTCCCTCGAGCCCCCTAAACCCCATAGGTGTTTTATATATCTATGGGGTTTTTCATTTTTAAAATCGATGATTGGGATGGATGGATTTTTTGATGGCAGGAGGGAGTCCTACTCAATCCCAATTTATTCTTCTGCTGTATTCTGCCAGCTTCGGCCATAAGCAATATTATACTTTTTTAAACGGTGCCTTAAGGTGTTGGGATGCATATCAAGAATTTGGGCAGCCCCCTGCTCACCTTCAATTTGTCCATGGGTATTATCAACCACCTTTTGCAAATACCTTTTTATATAGCTTTCCAGATCAGGCCATGAATCTTTATCAGTCAGATTAAATTCTATTTTTTCTTCTTTATTTTGATATAATTGGTTGAACAAAAGCGGTCCAGTCGGATTATCAAAGATTTCTTTTCGCAGAATTGCTTTAAATTCCAGCAAATTTCCGGGCCAATCGTATTCCATCAGATTTCGAAGGCCCTGAGAACTTGTTTTGGGTGCTGATGCCAGACCAATTTCATCACTGATTTTTTTTGTATAATGCTCTAAAAAAGAGGGAATATCACCGGACCTTTCTCTAAGAGGAGGAATCTCAATATTGTATTTACCAGCGAACTCTCTAATTTCATCGCTGATTATATGTTTATTGCTAAATGTGCAGATAAGCCTGACATCTAAAGGCTTTTCTGAATAATTAGACAGGTACTTCCGGCTTCCATCCCGCAATGTTTCGAGCACTCTTTTTTGGTTGCCCTCATCGAGATCATCAAGGTTATTCAGAAAAATTGTGCCCTGACGTCCATATTCAAAAAGACCAATTTCAGATGAACTTGATTTGCCAAACAACTTTATAAATACATCTTTACTATTATAAGAGGAACAGTTAAAACTTAGAAAGAGATTATTGCGGCGCCATGAAGTTTGATGAATATGATAAGCAAAAGCCTTCTTCTCAATACCTCTTTCACCTTCTATTAGTATGGGAACATTACGATTGTACAGAGGTCGCAGATCTCTATTAATTGATTTTAGGCCAGAATTAAGGCCAATTAATTTATCCGGAGTGATTTTTTCCTGTAAAAATTGCTTTACGTCCTTAATATATTTAAGATCTTCAGAAAATGAGAAATACTGTAATCCACTTTCTATTTTATTATAAAACAGATTTTGAACACTTTTAATAATTTCCAGATTTTGCGGATTGTATCGATTTATTCCCCTGACCTGAAAAACAAGAATTATTTCCTCTCCTTGTGTCCTTTGAGAAGCCATAATTATTGATGAAAATTCCGATTTGAAATGGCTAGATATTATTTTTGTGAATTCATTTTTCCTGGAATTATTGACTAGAGCAATTTTATCAGGTTTTTTATTTAAAAAGGTAAAACCCGGAAGGCTGATCTCTGCAATTTTGCTTTCAAATTCTGAATCTTGAGCAGAAATATTAGCAATTTGCCTTATATTTTCACTATCATGTGGATTCAAATAAATATCAATACGATCCAGAGGCATATACTGCTGGATGAAGTGAAAACATTCCCAGAAAGCCTGGCCTGGTTCCAAATTACCCATCAGTTTTGTGGCAATTTCCTGGTAAAATTTTGTTTTGCTGACCATGCTGTCCCCGCCTCATTATGCAATTATTGAAGACATCTTTTCAATTTCCATAACAAACTACTACATTTAGTAGTTAGATGCAAGCCGGTTTTCCCAATCAGAGGAATTTCTACACATTTTTTTATTTTAAAATTGCATGATAAAAATTGAATAATGGTATTTACCAGAAAAATATTTTTTCAAATACTTCTAATCTATTGAACCTGAAATTAAATAGACTCCCACCCAAAAATGGTTCGATTAA
>JAIPJV010000127.1 GCA_021734005.1 Fidelibacterota bacterium | reverse complement strand
CAATAAGTCTGTAATAAAGTTAAAATTGTGTTAAAGTTAGAGTGTTTCTTGCAATTAGACTAAAATGTTATTAAACTTGTGGGATTTGGTGCTGTGAAAATATAAACAAGAGGTAAGAAAATGGCAAAAGCGGTTTACAAGTTTGGTGCTGGTGAAGCCGATGGTAGAACCAGCCAAAAAGCCTTGCTTGGTGGCAAGGGAGCCAATTTAGCGGAAATGAGCACAATTGGTATTCCTGTTCCAGCTGGCTTTACAATTACTACTGATATTTGTACTCAGTATGTTGAAGAAGGTGAAGAGAAAACCTTCCCAAAGATTAAAGAAGAAGTGGAAGAAGGCGTTCATCACATTGAAGAAATTATGGATAAAGATTTTGGTGATGAAGAAGATCCACTTCTTGTTTCCGTCCGCTCCGGTGCTGCGATCAGTATGCCCGGTATGATGGATACTGTTTTAAATCTAGGTTTAAATGATACGACAGTTAAGGGTTTGGCAAAAAAATCAAACAATGAAAGATTTGCCTGGGACTCTTATCGCCGTTTTATTCAGATGTTTGGTGATGTTGTACTGGGTATTGAGCCTAAAGAAGGTGATCATCACGATCCTTTTGAAGAAGCTATCCAGGAAGCCAAAGATGAAAAAGGCGTAGAAAATGATACTGAACTCGATACTGAAGATCTCAAAAAATTAGTAGATCGTTTCAAAGAGATCACTCAGGAATACGCCGGTCAGGCTTTTCCAACTGATCCGTGGGAACAGCTCTGGGATTCAATCGGTGCTGTTTTCGGTAGCTGGGATAACCCCCGTGCAGAAAAATATCGTGCTATGAATGGTATTCCAGACGATATGGGAACTGCTGTAAATGTTCAGGCTATGGTCTATGGTAACATGGGCGATAATTCAGCAACTGGTGTTGCTTTTACCCGTGATGCTGCTACAGGTGAAAATCGTTTCAATGGTGAATTTCTCGTCAATGCTCAGGGTGAAGATGTAGTTGCTGGTGTTCGAACACCTCAGGAAATTAATATTGTTGGTTCTAAAAGATGGGCCGACCGGAATGATATTACGGAAGAAGAGAGAAAAGAAAATTATCCTTCTCTGGAAGAATTAATGCCTGAAGTTTACAAAAAACTGGATAAAGTTCAGCAGAAACTTGAAGAGCATTATCATGATATGCAGGATCTGGAATTCACTATTCAAGATGGTCGTTTATGGATTCTCCAGACTCGTACTGGAAAAAGGACTGGTGCCGCAATGCTGAAGATGGCTATTGATATGCTTGACGAAGGCATGATTGATAAAAAAACTGCTATTATGCGTATCACTCCTAATAAACTTGACGAACTTCTCCACCCTGTTTTTGATAAACAGGCAGAAGCAGATGCTGAAGTAATGACCAAAGGTCTTCCAGCTTCTCCTGGCGCAGCAACTGGTAAAGTTGTCTTCTTCGCTGATGATGCTGAAGAATGGGCCGAGAAAGGTGAAGAAGTAATTCTTGCTCGCGTAGAAACATCACCTGAAGATGTTGCTGGAATGAATGCTGCTAATGGTATTATGACTGCTCGCGGTGGTATGACATCTCACGCTGCTGTTGTTGCTCGTGGAATGGGTAAATGCTGTGTTGCCGGTGCTGGTGAAGTTGAAATTGATTATCACAAACGCGTTATGAAAATCAATGATTATGAAATCAATGAAGGTGAATGGATTTCATTAAGCGGTAATACCGGTGCAGTTATCAAAGATAAAGTCAAAACTGTAGATCCTGAAATCAGTGGCGATTTTGAAAGAATCATGGAACTTTCCGATAAATTTAGAAAACTCGGTGTAAGAACTAATGCTGATACACCTGAAGACGCTCAAAAAGCAATTGACTTCGGTGCTACCGGTATTGGTCTGACTCGTACAGAGCATATGTTCTTCGAAGGCGAACGGATCAAAGCAGTTCGTGAAATGATCCTCGCTGATGACGAAGAAGGTCGCAGAAAAGCTCTGGATAAATTACTACCCATGCAGCGAGAAGACTTCGAAGGTATTTTCAAAGCAATGGACGGTTATCCAGTAACAGTTAGACTGCTTGATCCTCCTCTCCATGAGTTCGTACCTCATGAAGAAAAAAATCAAAAAGAAATGGCTGACGAGCTGGGCGTACCTGTCGAAGAAGTCAAAGCTAAAGTTGAATCTCTCAAAGAGATCAACCCCATGCTTGGTCATCGTGGTTGCCGTCTGGGTAACACTTATCCAGAAATTACAGAAATGCAGACTCGCGCCATCCTGGAAGCTGCTCTGAATTGCAAAGAAGATGGTATCGACGCTATACCAGAGATCATGGTGCCCTTAATTGGAACTAAAACTGAACTCAAACTGCAAAAAGACGTGATCAACGAAGTTGCTGAAGAACTCTTTGAAGAGCGCGGCAAAAAAGTTGATTACAAAGTTGGTACAATGATTGAAATTCCACGCGCTGCTCTGACTGCTGATGAAGTTGCTGAAGAAGCTGAATTTTTCTCCTTCGGTACTAATGATCTGACTCAGATGACATTTGGTTACTCTCGTGACGACGCTGGCAAATTCCTTGATATTTACAAGGAAATCGGTGTTCTGGAACATGATCCTTTTCAGGTTCTGGATCAGACCGGTGTTGGTCAATTAGTCGAAATGGGTACCAAAAAAGGTCGTCAAACACGTCCCAAACTCAAAGTTGGTATCTGTGGTGAACATGGTGGTGAACCCAGCTCTGTTAAATTCTGCCACAAAGTTGGTATGAATTATGTTAGTTGTTCACCTTTCCGTGTACCAATTGCTCGCGTTGCTGCTGCTCAAGCCGCAGTTGAAGATGAAGAGTAATATGGTTTTATAGATCAATAATATCAAAAAGGCCGGAGTCTCGACTTCGGCCTTTTTTTTTCTTTTCTACAAAGGGGGCAATTTTATGAATAGAACAACAGCAATTATTTTAAGTATTGGCTTGATTTTGGCCAGCACAGTTTTTGGCATTTTTTTCCTGACTGCCCGCAATAATGATCAGACAGTCAATGTTGTCGGCTATGCTACTCAGGATTTTGAATGCGATCTGGTCAAATGGGAATTTCAGATCCACCAAACTGTGGATCAGGGACAATCCCAAACAGGATTACAGCAGATAAATAACAATCTTGAAGATTTTAAAGATTATATTGAAAGTTCAAACATTGAAGTCAAGGATATGAATATTCAGCCAGTCAATAGCCGCCCGGAATATGAAAAAGGTGAAATCGTTGGTCAACGGATATTTCAAAAAATTTCAATATTAACTAAAAATCTTGATGAAATTGAAGAGCTGGCAATAAATCCGGCCTTTTTTTCCCAAAAAGGAATCAACATCGAAAATAGCCGGCTCAAATATTTTCGGGACGACCTTGATCGGCTCAAGGAAAATCTTCTGGGTAAAGCCACACAAAATGCTAGAATACGAGCCAGGAAAATTTTGGAAACCACTGATCTAAAAATAGATAAAATGATCTCTGCCAATTCCGGTGTTTTTCAAATCACTGAACAATATTCTACCCGGGTTTCCAGCTATGGAGTTCATAACACTTCCAGCCGGAAAAAAACGATCAAAGTTACAGTCCGAGCCTCTTTTAAAGTTAATTAGAATTTACCGCAAAATTTTATGCTCAAGCCTGGCCGGGTTCAGAAATCCTGCCAGGCTTTTTGCTTTATTGCTTTAAAACATATTCACAGGCGGAAAGAGCGGCTTTGGCACCATCACCGGCTGCTGAAATTATCTGTTTATAGGGCACTGACGTAACATCACCAGCCGCATAAATTCCTTTTTCACTGGTACGGCAGGCACAATCAATCATTACTTCATTCCATTTATTCAATTTCAGAGTATCCTCAATAAATTCCGAGTTGGGCACCCAGCCAATTTCAACAAAAACACCGTTTGCGTCTATTTTTTGCTTTTCCTTTGTGTCACGATCTTGAACAATAACACCTTCTAATTTGTCATCGCCAAGCACTTCTGCGACTTCATGTTTGTAGAGAATTTCAAAATTATCAAACTGATTCATTTTATCAATGAGAACCTGATCGGCGGTTAATTCATCGAGAAATTGGACAATCGTGATATGATTGGCAATTTTGGCCAGATCAATAGTGGCCTCGACTCCGGAATTGCCTCCACCAACAACTACGACATCTTTGTCCCTGTAAAGAGGAGCGTCGCAAATAGCACAAACAGCGACACCTTTTCCCATGAACTTTTTCTCGCCGGGCACATCCAGCCAGCGCGGCGATTTACCGGTTGCCACAATCAAGGAACGGGCCTGGTAGGTTGTACCATCTTCAGTAACTACCTTTTTTATATCTCCCTGTTCTATACTGGCCGCAGGTGAATTTTCCCGGTAACCGATTTCGAACTGTTTGACCTGATCCTGAAATTTTTTGACAAGGTCGGAACCTTCTATATAACGGTAGCCCATATAATTTTCAACTGTAGAGGTTTCACTTACCTGACCGCCTACATTATCGGTTAGCAAACCGGTTTTCACTCCTTTTCGCATGCAATACACAGCAGCGGTCATACCAGCCGGGCCGCCTCCCAGTATGAGGACATCATAAATCGTGTCAGGAGAAAGGGGCTTAGCTTTGTTGTCCTCCTCCATTTCCGAAAGATTGAAATTCATGTTCAAATCCATAATCAGACCTCTTTTTTATTTACTGTCCAAATATGAAGAATTTTTGTCAAATAAGCAAACCCGATGGAAACAAAATGGATGAATGGATGGAATTATCTGGATGGTTAGATGGGGAAAATGGATGAATGCATGAAAATAATCTGGATGGCTGGATGAAAAGATTTTGATTCTGAATAAATGTTTTAATTTCTTGCTTCTATTCCAGTTGCAGATTCCCGGTATTCTTGATATTATTTTTCTTCAGCTGTTTTTTTGACTATGGTCATAGCAACTGTATCATCATTTTTTACTTCAACTTTTTTGATAATGATGTCATCAACGGGAACATTCTGGCGACCGGCTTTTGCCCCAGTTTGGACCTTTGCGATTTGATCAACTACATCCATACCATCGGTAACTTTTCCAAATACGCAATAGCCCCAGCCTCTATTATTCTTGGCTGAAAAATTTAATTGCTGATTATTCTGTAGATTGATAAAGAACTGAGACGTAGCTGAATGGGGTTCCCGGGTTCTAGCCATTGCAATTGTCCCACGCTCATTTTTTAATCCATTGTCGGCTTCATTTCTAATAGGATCCTGGGTTGGTTTCTTTTTTAGATCCGGAGTCAATCCACCACCCTGAATCATAAATCCGGGGATAACTCTATGAAAAGTTGTCCCTTCATAAAATCCCTTGCGGCAATAATTAAGAAAATTCTTTACTGTGGCTGGAGCTGCTTCAGCATCGAGTTTGATTACGATTTCACCTAATGTTTTTTCCATACTACTTCCTTTGTTTTCTTTAGTTTTTTGCTTTGAACATTTACTATTAATAATTGTAAGAGTCATCACAACCATTAAAATTGATAAAAACTTTTGCATCACTCTCCCCTATTTTATTGGTTAATGGTTAAATCATCGGGCGTAATTTACACTTTTTTCTTAATATTTAAAAATTGGTTGGTTCTTTGACCGTTATGATAATTTTGTTAAAAATCAATAAAACCTGAATTTGGATACTTATTGAAATTAATAAGTACAATCTCAAATTTGCATGCTACAATAAAAAGGGACATTTTAAAACAGATTTAAAAGGTGTTCAGAAAGTGTTTAAATTGCATTTCAGCTAAACAGGTGATACACCATCTTAATACAATAATCCTGCTCAGGTTAGCATATTTTTTTTGCAATTGTGCTTAAATAATAACATAATTTGGTAAACTTGAATATATAAGCGTGCTGTGAAAATAATAACATTATAACAGTATGGTAGATGTTAGTTTTTTTGGGATAATAGTTTCATTTATCTGCCCCGTTTTTAAACCATTATCCAGAATAAAAAAACCAGAGAATCAGGGCTACCCTGGTAGAATAGGAACCCAAGATTATTTTTCCCTGCAAAAGTTAAGTTGGCCATTCCTCGACGAGAAATTGTTGTTTTCATCTAATGCTCAGTATTAAACTAAGCCCCCAACAAACTCAAGCCCCGCTTCACCCTCCAATTAGACCTGTACTTTCTGAAGAGAAATAAAGGGAAAAATATTAAAAAATATGAATAAAATTTTTTGTTTCTCAAAAAAATTTGATATATTTGTAAGTGATGACGATTAGGAGGAAAGGGTATTGGTTGGTAATTTTTGATTCTCAAATA
>JAIPJV010000126.1 GCA_021734005.1 Fidelibacterota bacterium | reverse complement strand
ATATTCAGATCGAAACTGCCGGTACATTTTCTTCTCTATTCGGTTTAATTGGTCTGTAGATTTGCCAATTTTTTCCAGGAATTGAGCGATTTCATCTCTTCTCAGAGGTAGATCAAGCCCGGAATAATCATTAATAACTTCTCTATTTTCCATTCTTTCCAGAAAATCATAAATATCATTTTCAACATAGACCGGTAGATTGCTGGCTAAAACCTGACCAACCAGGAGCAAACCAAACAGAATACCAGAGAATATATGATTATGATTCTTGCAGTTCAAATACTCATTCCTCTCTTTAAGTTTTAGACACTCGGCAATTTCCCATTATGAAAAAGGTCTTCCGCTTATGTCAACTCTAATTTTGACTTTTCCCTGTTGTTGCCACTTTGAGAAGATTAGTTGTACCGGCTTCATAGAGGGGAATACCAGCAGTGATCACAATTGTTTCGCCAGGCTTACAAAGTCCCTTTTCTACAACTGAAATTGTGGCCTGTTGATCCATTTTGCGAATTGTATCCTCCTGTTTCATATGAAGTGGATACACTCCCCAGACCAGGGCAAGTTGATTATAGGTTTTTTCGTAGGAGGTAAGGGCCACAATTTTCTGCCCCGGCTTATATTTGGATAACAATTTCGCAGTAGTTCCTGTATGAGTGAAACTGACAATCCCCATAGCATTGATCTGATTGGCCATATCACAGGCTGAGCGGGCGACAGACTCCTCGATCCACATATTAGTGTCATCAAAACGTTCATTCCAGGCTTTATAAGGGAACTCCTGTTCTGTTGATTCTGCAATTTTACCCATCATTTCTACAGTTTTGACCGGGTATTTTCCAATAGCCGTTTCTTCGGAAAGCATGACAGCGTCAGTTCCATCATAAATTGCATTAGCTACGTCGGTAACTTCCGCTCTCGTTGGCCGGGGATTATCAACCATTGATTTCAACATCTGGGTGGCCGTAATCACTATCTTACCTTTAGACTTGGCTTTTTCTGTTAATCTTTTCTGGATTCCCGGCACTCGTTCAATAGGAATTTCCACGCCCAGATCGCCACGAGCTATCATGATTCCATCAACAACTTCCAGAATTTCATCTATCTCTTTCAAGGCCTCATTTTTTTCAATTTTTGCAATTAAACCGGCTTTGTTATCGGAGTCATCAATAATATCTTTGACCTCCTGTACATCAGCAGCTGAACGGACAAAAGAAAGAGCCACATAATCAACATTATTTTCCAGACCAAAATCCAGATCCTTGCAATCTTTTTCTGTTAATGTTTTAGTACTGATCACCGTATCTGGAAGATTTATTCCTTTTTTAGAACTCAATTCGCCGCCTACAATGACTTTGCATTCAATGTCAGTTTTGCTCGTATTTACAACTTCCATTTCCAGAGCACCATCAGCCAGCAGTAAAGTATCACCCGGTTTTACATCTTCAGGTAACTTTTTATAATTGAGCGAAACCTGTTTTTTGTCCCCGGTAACATTGCGATTGGTCAGAATATATTTCTGCCCCGGTTTTAAAACAACGGGAGCGTTTTCAATTTCACCAATGCGAATTTTGGGGCCGGCCAGATCCTGGAGAATGGCAACAGGTTGGTTTTGTTCCCGGCTGGCTTCGCGAATATTTTGCATTGATTTTTTATGAGCCTGCTTTGTTCCGTGGGAAAAGTTAAGGCGAGCAACATTCATTCCCGCTTTAACCAGATTTACGATTTCCCCTTTTTTTCGAGTACTGGGGCCAATTGTACATACGATTTTGGTTTTTCTCATCATATCCCTTTATTATTTTTTAGTGGGCCGATTACATATTTTTATTTATATCAATAATAATTCTACCATTTTCCAAAACAATTCTCGTTGATTGCAGCAACTCATCAAATATTTTTTATAAAAAATGGAGATTGCAAATTTCAAAATTCCTTACGTACTATTCTCTTTTTTGATTCTTCTACTTCGCGGCATAAGTCGAATCACAGACTTTAGATCTTCCGGTCCTTTGGCACCCATCCATTTAGCAAAAAATTCTTTGTTCTGAACAATTTGAGAAACGGCCATCAGTGCTTTTAAATGGGTATCACGCATATCAGCAGAGCCAATTAGCACAAAAACAGCTTTGACGGGATCACTTCCTTCCTCCCAGGCAATTCCTTCTTTATTTCTGGCCAGAGCCAATTGAAATCTATTTTCCCCCGGGATAATTATATGCGGTATAGCTATTCCGTCAGCAATATTAGTGGAGGATTTACTTTCTCTATCACAAAATTCTTCATAGACCTTACTTTTGTCCTGGTCAATCTGTGGTGCTAATTTCTCAGAAATAATTTTAAGAAACTCGTCTTTATCCATTTTCCGATCTACATCAAGGGCAATACCAGATTTAACAGTTTTGTCAAAGAAATCTTCCATAATTTCTTCCCGATGCTGGAGCAGTTCAAAAAGCTCCTCTTCAATACTATCATGATCAACATCGTCTGGCATTTTTTGATCTAATATTTTTTGAGCCAGCAGAATAAGGGCTGATTGAGAGAACTCTTTCTCCCGTGCATAAAAATAATACCAACCCAGACAAAGTAGAATTGCAATAATTGTCATCAACAGGATTTTAGCTCCCATTTGATATATTAAAAGCAGATAGACAACTATGGCAAACATTTGAAGATAGGGAAATAAGGGGGCTTTGAAGGTTGGCTTATAGTTTCTGAAATCTATGTTTCTGATGATTATTAAAGACAGATTATCGAGGATAAAAAAAAGTAATAGCATAGCCGAGGCAACTTTAACCAGTGATTCTATTTGCAAAGCCAGAATAATAACAGTCATAAAGCCACCAGTTATCAATATGGAAACATAAGGTGTCTTGTTTTTATCAGTTAATTTGGTGAAAATTTCCGGGATTAGGCCATCCCTCCCCATTCCTAAAGGCACTCGCGAAGCAGACATTATCCCGGCATTTGCAGTAGTTACAAAGGCCAGCATGGCTGTAATGGACATCAGGATAACACCAACTTTACCAGCAATTTGTTTAGCAGCTGTTGTTATGGGGGTTAAATTATCAGCAAGAATATCATGGGGCAATATTCCGACCACAATAGCAATAACTAAGAGATAAAAACTCATCATTATAAAGAAGGCCAGGAACATAGCTTTGGGTAAATTTTTACCCGATTTTTTTATCTCTTCTGACATACTGGCTATCTTTGTCAACCCCCCAAAGGAAATAAAAACCATTCCAACGGCAGCAAAAAAGGCGTTTTTACCTTTAGCAAAAAAATTCTGATAGTGATCTAATTTAACTCCGGGATAACCGGCAATTAGAAAGAGGGTTAAGATTGACAACAATACAATAACCATTATAGTTTGAAGATTACCGGAATATTTTGTACTAAGTAGATTTATAAGAGTAAAAAATACAGCAGCGCCAGCAGCTAATAATCTGATCTGAAATTCAGGAACGTCCGGATTTATTAAAGTTAAAAAAGTGCCAATTCCAACCAGAGCAAAGGCACTTTTCATGGCTATTGAAAACCAGCTTGTAAACCCGGCTACCATACCTGTAGGAGCGCCCAGGATTCGCATGATATAATTGTAAGCTCCACCGGCTTTGGGCATGGCAGTAGCCAGTTCTGATTGTGAAAATATTGTTGGTATCATTAGCAAACCGGCAAAAAAATAGACGACAATGATAGCGGGGCCGGTTTTTGTATATACTACTCCAGGTAAAACAAATAGGCCAGAACTGATCATGGCTCCTGCAGCAATACTGAAGGCGCTTAATAAGGATATATTTTTGTGCAACTTTTCATTCATACGCTACCCTGGTTTTTCATGCAATATCAATTATCTATAATATTAACTATTGTTTTCATCATATTAAAGTAATTTTCATTTTGAATCTATCCATATTAGATAAGGTTATGGATTTATGTTATTCAACAAATGTATACCATTGCTAATACTCCTGAATAATCTAAAAATTCAAAAAGGTATCATACAAATTTAGGAAACCTTATTGTGCCTTTTTCTGGGCATTAACATGATTGTCGATTTTAAATCTTCGGCATTATCTGCTGCTTCCCAGCGTGTGAAAAATTCATCATTTTGCACTATTTGAGAGACAGCCATTAAAGCTTTTAGATGAGTATCCCGCCTATCAATGGAACCAATTAAGACAAAGACAGCTTTTACAGGTTCACTATCAGCTTCCCATTCAATGCCCTGGTTTGCTCTTGCCAGGGCTAATTGGAAACGGTTTTCCCCGGGGATAACAATATGGGGGATAGCCACTCCTTCAGCAATATTGGTCGACGAGGCTTTTTCTCTTTCGAGAAATTCTTCATAAATCTTCTCTTTGCTCTGTCCAATATCCGGAGACAGCTTCTCAGATATCAATTTTAAAAATTCATCTTTATCCATTTTTTTATCCAGGTCAAGTGCAATTCCTGATTTGACATTTTTATCAAAGAAATCCTCCAGAATCTCTTCACGATGTTTCAAGAGTTCAAAAAGTTCTGCTTCTATATCCTCATGAAACATTTCTTTGGGTAACTTTTCATCGGCAATTTTTTTAACCAAAAGAATAAGAGCTGACTTAGAGTGATCTTTATTCCGGGCATAAAAATAGAACCAAACCAGACAGGCAAAGATCACAAAGATTGTCATTAGAAGTATTTTGGCGCCCATCTAATATATCAGAATTAAATAGACACCTATGGCAAACATCTGAAGATAAGGGAATAAAGGGGCTTTAAATGTCGGCCTATAATTTCTTAAATTGATATTTCTGATGATTATTAAAGACAAATTATTTAAAATAAACAGAAAAAGCATCATTGCCGATGCGACTTTGACCAGGGAATCGATATGCAGAGACAAGATTATAACAGTAATAAAACCACCAGTAAATAATACTGAAATATATGGAGTTTTATGTTGGTCGCTAAGTTTTGTAAAAACTTCCGGTACCAAACCATCTCGTCCTAAAGCAAGGCCCACCCGGGAGGCCGACATTATCCCGGCATTCGCAGTAGTAACAAAGGCCAGCATGGCTGTAAAAGACATCAAAATCAAGCCTATATTACCAGCAAAGTGTTTTGCAGCTGTCGAAACTGGAGTTAAATTCCCGGAAAGGATATCATGGGGCAAAACACCAACAACTGTTGCTATTACTAATATATAAAAGCCCATCATGATGATAAATGCCAGAAACATTGCCTTGGGAAGGTTCTTACCGGAATCTGTTATCTCTTCCGACATACTCGCTAAATTCGTCAACCCTCCAAAAGATATAAATATCATACCAACAGCAGCAATGAATGCTACCGGGCCTTTTGCGAAAAAATTCTGATAATGGTTCATCTCAATATTCGGGTATCCGGTAACAAGAAATAGAGTGAGAATTCCCATAAGAGTAAGTACCATAATCGTCTGCAAATTTCCGGAATGCTTGGTACTAAACAGATTGATCAATGTAAAAAATATTGCTGCACCGGCTGCTAATAATCTTATCTGAAATTCCGGTACTCCCGGATTGATTAGAGATAAAAATGTGCCAATTCCAATCAGAGCAAAAGCGCTTTTCATGGCAACAGAAAACCAGCTGGCGAATCCGGCTATCATTCCTGCCGGAGCACCTAATATCCGCATAATATAGTTATAAGCTCCACCAGCTTTGGGCATGGCGGTAGCCAATTCTGATTGGGAAAATATAGTTGGTATCATTAGAATCCCGCCCAGAAAATATACTAAAATTATAGCGGGACCAACATTTGTATATACCACACCCGGCAATACAAATAGGCCGGAACTGATCATGGCACCAGCCGCAATACTAAAAGCGCTTAATAAGGATATATTTTTATGCAACTTCTCACTCATTAAATTCTCCAATACTCATGGACTTCTTAATTGTTATAATAGGATCTGCCGTAAATTAACCAGCTGGTTTTTACAGATTCAGTTTGATTGTCAGTAAGGATTGCAACTTATTCCTCCAGCGGAATGATCATTCCAGCCACAAAATAGATAATCAGGCCGGGAAAAATACCGGTAGCTACGATCAAAAGCGTTGCAATCAATCTGATAAGATTGGAATCAATATCAAAATACTCAGCCAGCCCTCCACAGACACCTAGTATCTTGGCATCATTTTTTGATCGCAGTAACTGCTTAACATCGACTGGAGTTCCGCAGGCGGGACAATATTTGTCATCATCATCTAAAGTATGGCCACATTTTCTGCATTCTTTACTCATTTTTATAATCTCCTTCCAGACCCAAACGCGGAGCGATATCCTGAAGGGCTTCAATTACCCGCTCAATATGTTTGGTCTCATTAACGTCCAGTTCC
>JAIPJV010000125.1 GCA_021734005.1 Fidelibacterota bacterium | reverse complement strand
GTATTTGATTTTGAGCGGTCTTTGGTCAGGGTCTTTGACAAGATTTACAAAGGTAGTGTCTTCGTCATTGTATTCATGATATTTTTTGAGAATGAAATTTTTAACCGTTCCGCCTCCAATAGAACTAATATCAAATTTATAATATTTGTTTTCTACAGATAATATTTTTTCTGGCCGGGATTCTTTGACCAGGCTTTCCGGCTGTGTGTCACGGGATTGCTCGATTTCAGGGTTTGTTTCCTGTGGTTCAGGAGAAGGTTCAGGCTGTTTGAGCGTATCCCTGGAAACCGCCTGAGCAGTATCCCGGGGTGCCTGTTCCGGCTGATTATAATCAATCAGTTGATAATAAAAAGGCATTGCTATTAAAATTAAAAAGATGACTACAAAAGCAAGTATTGACTGCTTGTCCATAAATTATTCCTCTTTCTTTTTAGGTACTGGATCTATTCCACCTTTAAACAGGGGATTACATCTTAAAATTCTGGTTGTGGATAACCAGAGCGCTTTTAAAAAATTGAATCGCTTAAAAGCGGTAATTGAGTAGTGAGAACAGGTAGGGTAATACCGACAATTATTACCAGTCAAAGGACTAAGTAATTTTTGATAACCCCTGATGATAAAAACGACCAGTTTGTTAATTATTCGCATTGCTAAATAATTCTAAATAATTTTCTTTAAATTCATGAAAATCAAGATCTTCTTTGTTGTTTAAAACGGTAAAAACAATTTTATAAGGTTGCTTGATAAGTGGTTTTGATGTTCTATAAACTTCCCGAATTATTCTTTTATAATGGTTTCTGGTAACGGCGGGCTTTACCTTTTTTGTTAAATTGATTCTAAAACTCCATTGATCTGATTTTTGGAAAGCAATCAGGATGTTTTTATAGGATCCTTTATGGCCAGTTCTTATTATTGATTTGGCCTCTTTCCATTTTAAACTTCGCTCCTTTTTGGATATTGTCTTTTTCAGACGACTTCCTTTTTTACTTACTTTCCTATGCAATAAACAGGTGATAATTTATGCGATTATTTGTTATTTATCAATAAAATGAATATTTGATTAACACATAACTTAAAAATCTCTCACAAAATGTTAACAACCTGTTGATAAGTAGCAATATAATCTGTTGAGATCTTATTTTAATTGTTGATAATTATAAATATTTTGTTAACAACTATTTTTTAAATAATTGTATAATAGTGTTTTATGGATGTGGATAAATAAAGTTGATAACAAATTAGATTTATTGCTGGAAATTTGTTATATTACTGAAGCTCTGTTGATAAAATAAATCGAGAGGAAATAAAAATGTCGGAAGCTAAGCAGGTTTGGTCCCAATGCCTTGGCTTTTTAAAAGAGAATGTCCCAACTCAGACTTATGAAACCTGGTTTCAGCCTATTAAAATATTATCCTTATCTGATGAAGAAATATTTTTACAGGTTCCCAATCAATTTTTTTATGATTGGATCGAAAGCCATTATAAAGAAATATTGAACAGAGCAATTGAGAATGTCACTGGCAATGGATTAAAGGTACATTATACAGTCAATGTCTCCAAGCCTGCTAAAGAACAGGTCAAAAATAATCCGGTTGATAAAAACGCAGTTGAAGAAATTGCACCGGAAACCAAAAAAGATTCTCAAAACCAGCCCCGCAAGAAAAAAAGCCGCATTGTTGAAAAAGGCACAAAAATAAATAAAAATTATACCTTTGACCGCTTTGTAGAGGGCAAAAGCAATCAATTTGCCAAAGCCTCAGCAATCGCGGTTGCCAAATCGCCTGGCAAAACTTCTTTCAATCCTCTAGTGATTTACGGCGACACAGGGTTGGGAAAAACCCATCTGATTCAGGCCATCGGCAATGAGGTTTTACAGGAAGAACAGGTAGAAAAAATCGTTTATGTTACCAGCGATACCTTTACTCTGGATTTCATTAATGCTATTCAGAAAAACAAGAGTGTAAATTTTTCCAATTATTATCGCGACGTTGATATGCTCCTGCTGGATGATATTCAATTTTTTGAAGGCAAAGAATCCACCCAGGAACAATTTTTCCATATTTTCAACTCCCTCTACCAGCACGGAAATCAGGTTGTATTGACAACTGATAAACACCCGATGGAATTAAAGGGAATGCAAAAACGGATGTTGTCCCGCTTTCAATCCGGTCTAACTGTTGATGTACAGCCGCCAGACCTGGAAACTCGAATTGCCATTCTCAAGGAGAAAGCAGAAGACGAAAATCTGGCTATCCCTTTTGATGTTATCACCTACATTGCCAAAAATATTAAATCAAATATCAGAGAACTGGAAGGTGCTCTAATAAGATTGATGGCTCAGTCCTCACTTCTCAAAGTTGACGTTGATCTTGATCTGGCCCGCCGAATGCTCAGTGATATAACCGGTTCGGATCCTGACAAAGTCGCTCCTGCTTCAGTCTCCATTGATAATATTCAGGAAATTTTGGGCAGTAAATATGACATTTCCCTGGATACTCTGGTTAGCAAAAGCAGAAAACAGGAAGTGGCAGAGGCTCGAATGATAGCTATGTATTTTTCCCGGAAATTGACGGAACTCTCTCTCAAAAAAATTGGCCTCTACTTTGGTGGCCGCGATCATTCTACTGTGGTTCACGCCTGCAAAAAAGTTGATCAGCAGATTCGTGATTCCGAGGACTTTCGATCAAAAATAAATAGCATTGAGGCCGAAATAAGAGGAAGAACTTGATCTGTTATGATTAATATCGAACTAAAGCCTTTGTTCTTTAATAATTTGCAGAAAATATATTTTAATTTATTTTATCTAAGTCTTAAATTATCGGGTTGAATTAAAAAAATAAGAGCGGAGACTATGAAGAAAACTGATTTTTCATTCTATAAAAAGGGAAAGCAACTCTATTATGAACAACTGGCCCGGGCCTACCGGAGTAAAGGGCTGGTTAAGCCAGAACACTGGACACCATTCAAAGAGGATCTGGAAGAAACTCGGATTGCTTTTATTTCTGTGGCAGGAGCCTATACTGATGATCAGGAACCGTTTACAGAAGAAGGCAAAAAAGAGGACCATCAATATCGTGAGGTAGATGCCGAATATGACAAAGAAAAGATCAATTTTCTGGGACTTGATTGGGATACTACTGAAGCTCAGAAAGACCCCAAAGTTGTTTTTCCAGTAAAAAATCTGGTTTTACTGCAAAAAGAGGGCGTAATCGGTTATGTCCATAAAACTGCCTATAGTTTTTCCGGTCATGATGAAGATGAAAAAGAATTAGATAAAAGTATTAAAAAAATGATAGAAGACCTGGAAGAAAATGAAATTGACGCAGCCATTGTGATTCCCGCTTCAGTCCAGACAGGAGAAGTTGCCTGGAAAATTTCCAACCAGGTTGAAGGCGCTTCTATTTCAACTGCTATGATCAGTATGTTTTATGAGCAACTTTTGCAAAAACCTGCTCCCCGCTGCGCCTATGTTAACTTTCCTTTTGGCCGGCCTTTTGGTCCTGCCAATAGTATCACTTTGAACACTGCAATTTTGCGGGATATACTTCGCTTATTTGAAAAATCCAAACGACCGGCTCAGGTCATGAGTTTAAATTATGTCTGGTCGTGGGGAAAAGTACCGGCTAAATAATAGCCGATATAAATTTGTGTTCTGATAGTTCGAAAGCAATTACTATAATTTTTTAATCAGGTAAATTCCTGGAATTTTTGATTTACTATGCACGGATAGTTTAAGAAAGAAATATTAATTCTTTACTGTTAGGCCCCAACCGGGTCTAGCAGTATTAGATTTTTGGACAATATTTACTTTTACGGTGTAATTTTTGAATGATTATTTGGTCAGACAGTCAAATTTACTGATAATGCACAGCATAAATAACAGCTCAAATAAATTGAAAACAATAAAATAGAGCTTAATATCTGGAGGGAAAGATGGCAAAATTCAGCAAAGTAAAAAGCGCATCTGTTCTTGGAATCAATGCCTATGTTGTTGATGTGGAGTGTAATCTGGCTCGGGGAAGAGTACCTCGCTACGTAACTGTGGGTCTGCCGGAAGGCGCTGTCAAAGAAAGCAAGGAGCGTGTCCTTACCGCAATTCGCAATACTGGTTACAAATACCCGGGCAATAAAATTGTTGTCAATCTTGCTCCTGCCGATATTAAAAAAGAAGGAACTGCTTTTGACTTGCCGATTGCCGTGGGAATTCTGGCAGCAGCTGGATATGTTGATCGCGATCGTCTTTCCGATTATGTTCTTTTGGGGGAATTGTCTTTAGACGGGCGCTGTCGCAAGGTGAAGGGTGTGATCTCAATTGCCATTTCTATAAAAAATTCCGATATAAAAGGAATTATTTTGTCACAGGAAAATGCTCGTGAGGCCGCAGTTGTAGAAGGCCTTGATGTTATTCCCGTTAATGGTCTGGAGGAAGCGGTAAAATTCCTCAATAGTGAGATAGATCCCAATCCTGTTAAAGTTGATCAGAAAAAATTGTTTAATCAGAATGCCCTTTACAAATCGAATTTTGCTGAAGTTAAAGGGCAGGAAAATGTAAAAAGATCAATGGAGGTAGCAGCAGCTGGTGCCCACAATGCTCTTATGATTGGGCCACCCGGTTCGGGAAAAACAATGCTAGCCCGTCGGATTCCCACTATTCTCCCCCGTTTGACTCTTGACGAAGCATTGGAAACCACCAAAATCCACTCAGTTTCCGGTAATCTGAATTCCAAACGCGGAATAATTGCCACCCGCCCCTTTCGTTCGCCCCACCATACAATTTCTGATGCTGCATTGATAGGAGGCGGGCGAATTCCCAAACCCGGTGAAGTTAGCCTCAGTCACAATGGTGTTCTCTTTCTTGATGAATTGCCGGAATTCAAAAAGAATGTACTGGAAGTTATGCGTCAGCCTCTTGAAGATGGTGATGTCACAATTTCACGGGCAAAATCAACCCTCAGTTATCCGGCTACATTTATGCTGATTGCGGCCATGAACCCTTGCCCCTGTGGATATGCAACTGATCCTAATAATCATTGTAGCTGTACTCCTTCACAAATCCAGCGTTATATTTCAAAAATTAGTGGACCTCTTCTGGATAGAATTGACATTCACATTGAAGTTCCTGCTGTCGATTTCAAAGAATTATCCAGCAAAAAACCAGGTGAAAAATCCAAATATATCAGAGCAAGAGTTGAAAAGGCCCGCCAAATTCAGCAAAAGCGGTTTCAAAATGAAAAAGGATTGTATGCTAACGCCCATATGGATAACAGATTAATAAAAAAGTATTGCAAAATTGATGATTCCGGCTCTAAATTATTAAACACTGCTCTGGAAAAATTAGGCCTCAGTGCTCGAGCCTATAACAAAATTTTGAAAGTTTCCCGCACAATCGCAGACCTGGCCGGGGAAACAAAAATTAAGAATGAGCATTTAAGTGAAGCTATACAATATCGAAGTTTAGATAGACAATTGTGGATTTATGACTAAGAGGTGAAATTATGATGAGAACAGGTAATCCGGCTTTAAACAAGAAGACTTTTCAGGATGTAGGGGTTACAGATCAGGCTGGTGCCATGACTTTGGATGGCACAATCAATAAATCTTTTTTACTTTTATTCATTTTGCTGGGCTCGGCTGGCTTTGTCTGGAATAAATTTTTCTCAGCTCAGGGCGCTGTCAATTTGACGCCTTTTATTATTGGTGGCTTAATTGGTGGGTTGATCGCCGCCATTGTTACAATTTTCAACAAGCAACTTGCCAAATATTCTGCTCCAGTCTATGCTCTGTGTGAAGGATTTGTGCTGGGTGGAATTTCTGCAATTTATGAAAGCGCTTACAATGGAATTGTCACCCAGGCCATTGCTTTGACTGTTGGAATTTTTCTGACTCTGCTTTTTCTTTACAAAAGCAGAATAATTAAGCCGACTGAAAATTTTAAACTGGGAGTGGTTTCTGCCACAGGCGGAATTGTGATATTCTATTTTCTATCCATGATTCTGGGAGTTTTCGGAGTTCAGATGCCACTTATTCACAGTAACGGAATTTTTGGGATTGGCTTCAGTCTCTTTGTTGTTGTCATTGCCGCTCTTAATCTTGTTCTGGATTTTGATTTCATTGAAACTGGTGCTGAACAGGGTGCGCCAAAATATATGGAATGGTATGCCTCCTTTGGTCTGCTGGTTACTCTGGTCTGGCTCTATCTGGAAATTTTGCGCTTGCTGGTTAAATTGAATAGCCGACGATAGCAGGATTTATTACACAAATTTTTAATATTTACTGTATATATTTGCAGATTAATCATCTGAAAATAACAAAAAGTCCCGACGAACATCGGGACTTTTTGTTTTTAACCTGATTAATTCATGACTCCTA
>JAIPJV010000124.1 GCA_021734005.1 Fidelibacterota bacterium | reverse complement strand
AATTTATATTATTTTTTCTAAAAAGTTAAATAGCAAATTTATTTAAAGGAGGTCAATAGGATCGACATCGATGGTGATCTTTACTTTTCTGGTTAATTCTCTATATTTTTGAGAATGGATAAAGCTTTTGAGCAGGGCCCGTAATTTTGCTCCGTTTTCATCGCGATCTTTGCGTGATTTGAGAATTGCCATATAGCGATAGCGATTTTTTATCTTGCCTATGGGAGCCTGAGTAGGGCCGAGAATTTCAATCCCCCGGCGATATTTTTTCAAAAATCGAACAGTAGCCCAGGCTGTCTTTTTAATCTCACCCTCTTTTAATCCTGAAAATACAATTGAGGCCATTCTACTAAAAGGGGGATAGCCGGTTTCATTGCGTTCGCTATACTCTCTATTTTTAAAAGTATCAATGTCGCCTGTAATTGCGCATTTAATTGTAAAATCATCGGGCTGAAAGGTCTGGATAACAACTTCGCCTCTTTTATCGCCGCGACCGACCCGACCGGCAACCTGATGGAGCAGCTGAAAAACCCGTTCCCGGGAACGAAAATCGGGCAAAGAAAGTCCAATATCAGCATTGAGTACACCGACCAGAGTTACATTGTGAAAATCAAGGCCTTTGGCTATCATCTGAGTGCCAATCAACACATCAATTTCTTTGCGATCAAAACTGTTTAGCAATTTTTTTAGGGTACCTTTTTTACGAGTGGTATCAGCATCCATACGAGCGATAGAGATATCAGGAAGAATTTTTTCCAGCATAGTTTCTGCTTTTTGAGTACCAAAGCCGGGCAGGATAAAATCTTCGCCTCCACACTCGGGACACTGTTTAGGAATGCTTTGAGAATAATTGCAATAGTGACAGACCAGTTTTTTATTGGTTTTGTGATAGGTAAGGGTTACATCACAATTCCGACAGCGCGGCGTCCAGCTGCAATTCGAACACAGTAAAAAGTTAGAATAGCCGCGTCGATTTTGCAGGAGCAAAACCTGTTCGCCTTTTTCAGTCTTCTCCTGAATTTTTTCCAGCATAAGATTAGAATACAGGTTATTTGGTTTTTTACCTGATTTCCAGGATTTTTTCAGATCAACAATATGCATACGGGGGCGTTTGGCTGTGGAAAAGCGTTTTTTCATTTCCAGCAAATTAAATTTATTGGTAGCCGCATTATAATGGCTTTCAATGCTGGGGGTGGCCGAGCCGAGGAGAACAGGAGCCTGGCTTTTCAAACCTCTGATCAAAGCTGCGTCGCGAGCGTGGTAGCGGGGGGCTGTACCATTTTGCTTGAAGGAAGAGTCGTGCTCTTCATCAAGGATTATCAGACCTAACTCCTGCAACGGCAGGAATAAAGCGCTGCGGGCACCAATTACAATTGATATTTCATCATTCAGTATCATTCTCCATATTTTAGAGCGGTAACTTTGCTTAAGGTTACTATGCCAGATTGCAATCTCATCGCCAAAAGCACCTTTGAAGCGGGAGGCCAGATGAGTTGTGAGCGTGATCTCAGGTACTAGAACAAGGGCGCTTTTTTCGGCCTGCCGGGCTTCTTTGATTAATTTAATATAGACTTCGGTTTTTCCACTGCCGGTCACGCCGTGTAGAAGAAAGGACTCGAAATTACCATCATTAATATGTGGGCTAACTGCATCAAAAACTGCTTGCTGTTCATCATTGAGGGTGACCTGCTTTTCTCTTTCCTGCAATCCATGCCACATACGGTCGATAGTAACATCTTCAACCTCAATTTCAATTAATCCTTTTTCATGCAGGCTGTCAATTGAGTAGGCTGAGAAATCATTGATTTGATCCTCTTTAATTGACTCCTTGTCTTCCAAAAATTTTATAATCCGTCGCTGTTGCGGAGCATTTTTGGGTACATTAGCGAGGCCGTCTTCCTGATATTTTTCTGATAATTTTATGGTTCTTTTGGTAATGTTCCGGGTTTGCTTCTCTTTGAAATGAACTTTTTCCTGTAAATGATTTTTTCGTTTTAAATAATCCAGCCCTTTTACCAGGTATTTTCTATCAAAATCTTTCCTTAAGGTCTGGTAGCGAAGGCTTGATCTTTTTTGAATTCTCTCGAAAATGTCTTCATATTTGTCAGGCTTTTCTTGAGAATCGCCGATTACCAGCTCCCGGGAGCGTTTGATCCGATACTCTTTAGGAATTGTAGATTTGAGTATTTTTCCCAGAGGTGTTATATAATATTGGGCAACAACTTTGAGAAAATTTAAAAGTTCGGAGGGGAAAATTGGCTCCGTGTCGATGACTTCGTAAACCGGTTTGAGCTTCACGCCCTCCGGTTTTTCATCTTTCAGCCCGGCTACAAATCCAATTGTTTCTTTACCCCGTAATGGTACAACTATCCTCTGTCCAATTTGGAGTGGCGTTTCAATAAAACCGGGAATTTTATAAGTGTAATTTCTCCAGAATGGCCGTGGGAAAGCTATGTCAACGTATTTTTTATCCATGAGTAGAAAAAGATCACCTTGCCTATGATTCATGAATCAACGTAAAAAAGCCTTGCTGCACCTTAATCTAAAAAATATTTTTGAAGAATTCTAAGCTCTATTGCAATTATCCCAAAAACAAAAAAAAATCAGCAAAGGAAAATACCTTCCTCTGCTGATAATTTTGATGTATCAAAGCTAAGGTAAACGGGTCCATTCAAAAATTCGGTATAATAGACGCGATTATAAGTCAAATTTCCAGAAATCCAGGTGCGTAGAAGAATAGTAAAAATCGAGTTAATTTATGATTTAATGACCCAGACCTTGACTTCTGTATTTATGCCGGCATCGAGACTAACGGGAACTTCATAGATTCCGAGAGATTTGATAGGCTCTTCAAGTTTGATATTAGACTTAGGAACTTCGTAGCCTTTTTCTTTCATCTGCTCGGCAATATCCTTTTTGGTAACTGAACCGAAGACCTGGTCTTTTTCACCAACTTTGACAGGAATAGTGATTGACAGGGATTTGATTTTTTCAGCCAGCTCTTTGGCTTTTTTGAGTTTTCTTTCTTTGCGAATATTACGCTGTCTATTTATTTCTTCGAATCGTTTTAAATTTGATTCCGTAGATTTTAATGCAAAGCCTTGAGGTATAAGATAATTCCTGGCGAAGCCATCTGCAACTTCTACTTTTTCTCCAGCTTTACCAATCTTCTCTTTATCTCTTAGTAAAATTATCTCCAAGGTTGTCCTCCAATCCTAGATTAAGTGATTATTCATCAAGAACATTATACTGATAAGGCAGTAGAGCAATATTGCGGGCTCTTTTGATTGCCGTAACCAGCTTTCTCTGGTGTTTTGCACATGTCCCGGTAGTCCGTCTTGGTATAATTTTGCCCTGTTCAGTGATGAATTTTCTGAGAGTCTTGGGCTTTTTATAGGAAATAGTCATCCGGGAGCTCTCACAAAATTTACATATTTTTTTCGTTTTTATCATTATGGTTCCTCTTTACTATTGATTCTCTTTGACAACTGGCTTTTCATCCAGTCTGACTGTTAAGTAAGATAGAATTCCTTCGGTATATTTCATCCAGTTTTCAATTTCTTTGACAAAATCACCGTTTTCAGTTTCGGCCTGGATCAAAACATAGTTTCCATATTTCTCACCGTTTATTCGATAGGCCATCTTGCGTTTGCCCCAGTCATTGGTATTCAGAATATTGGCATCCATCTTTTTGAACTGCTTTTCTACGGAATCAACAAGATAAGAGATCTTATCATGTTTGTAATCCGAGCTTATTATAAATAAAGTCTCATAATACCTCACTATTAACGCTCCTTATTTTTATTTCTGAAGGTCAATTTTCACTATGGTTAACACCATTGTATTTACTCATTAATCCATCTATATTTTGATTGCAGAAGTCTATGATTGCCTTGATAGATGTATTGATAACATCTTGCTTGACAGGAATATCTTCTTTGGAAAATTCTTCGAGAACAAATTTTTCCGAAGGCATATCGCCCTGCGGGCCAATTCCCAATTTCAAGCGGGCGAATTCATCAGTTCCCAGACTGTTGATAATGGATTTTATGCCGCGATGGCCTCCTGCTGAGCCATTCGGTCTGAACCGTAATCGACCCAGGTTGAGGTCAATATCATCGTAAATAACAAGCATATTTTCCACTTTCGCCTCTAATTTGTCAAGTAACTTTTTGATCTTAGGGCCACAGGTGTTCATGTAAGTAATTGGTCGGGCCACAATTGCATGGGTCTCGAGTTTATTACGTAAATATCCTGATTTGCGGGTTTTGGCCAGCTGGCAGCTTGATCCCAGATAGTCATATTTTAGATCATATTTTTCGCAAAAACTATCGACCACATCAAACCCAAAATTATGCCTGGTTCCATTGAATTTTACAGGTGAGTTTCCCAGCCCTACTATGATTTTATTCTCTTTCATATGAATACTGCAATCTAATCAACTTACTCTTCTTTTTCTTCAGTTTCTTCTTCAGCCTCTTCGCCTTCTTCAAGTTCTTCGCCTTCTTCGAGCTCTTCACCTTCTTCGAGTTCTTCACCTTCTTCAAGAGCTTCAAGTTCTTCAGCGGCTTCGAGAACTTCTTCAGTTGTGACAACTTCTGTAGGTTCAACAACAGATACGATAGAAATTGAAGGGTCATCCATTACTCCGATTCCCTCAAGATCCAGATCACCAACAGCAATTGATTCACCAATTCCGAGTTCTTCAACATTAACTGTGATATTATCGGGTATATTTTTGGCTTTTGTGCGAATTGTTAAAGACCATTTTGTCTGGTGAAGAACGCCACCTTCTTCAACACCGACTGAAGCTCCGACAGTTTCAACAGGAATCTGAATTTTGATCACATCTTCGAGGGCAACGCCCATGAAGTCCACATGCTGGGCTTCATCAGAAACCGGATGCCACTGGATATCGCGAATAACAGATTTCTTAACATCACCATCAATGTCAAGATCATAGAGCAATGAATCACCATGCAGGCTTTTCATAAAACTGATCTTGCCAATCGCAATTGGAAAAGAATCACCGCCTTTTTTGTAATAAATAGCCGGGATTTTTCCACTCTTTCTGATTTTTTTTGTGTGACTCTTCTTTAGATTGGTTCGTTTTTCTGCTTTTATTTTATTATAAGCCATCAAACACTCCTTATTATGCTTATTTATTTGTATTTGAAATCAAAAATTTTACTGATTGATTCTTCATTGTGAATTCTCATAATAGCATCAGCAAGCAACTGGGCTGACGACACAATTTCTAACTTATCGAATTGTTTTTCTTCGGGAATAGAAACTGAGTTGGATACAATTACCCTGTCAATTGGTGAACTCATTATCTTTTCTACGCAATTACCTGAAAAAAGGCCATGGGTTGCAACTACTGTAATTGATTTGCAATTCCGCTTTTTGAGCATTTTGGCAACTTCAGTAACAGTTCCGCCAGTGTCGATCATATCATCAACAATAAGAACATGCTCAAAATCAGTTTCCCCAATAATATTGACAACTTCAGCTCTATTATGAGCCGGCCGCCGTTTATCAACAATAGCCAAAGGCAGATCAAGAACCTTGGCATAGGAACGCGAAAATTTTACTCCGCCAATATCGGGTGAAACCATTGTATAATTTTTTCCTGCAATTAATTTTTTGAGCCGTTCAACAAAAATTGGTTTGGCATATAAATGGTCAAAGGGAATATTTGCAAAGCCCTGAATTTGTGATGAGTGGAGATCCATAGTTAGAATGCGATTGGCACCAGCACTGACAATTGCGTCCATGAAAACACGGGAGGATATCGGCACTCTTGGTTGGTCTTTGCGATCCTGACGAGCATAACCAAAATAAGGAATTACAGCAGTAATCCTTTTAGCAGATGCTCGCTTAGCAGCATCGATCATAAGCAGCAATTCAATGATATTTTCGGCCGGGGCATTGGTTGGCTGGACGATAAAGACATCAGCACCACGAATGTTATTTCGGTAGCGCAGCCATATTTCACCGTCGGCAAAATTACTAAAATCTATTTTGCCTTCCGGATAGCTCAAATGGCTGTTAATCTCTTTTGTTAGTTGCGGGTTTGCTCGACCCGAAAAAACTTTTACTTTACTATACATTTCGCTGGCCTTAGTTTTCCTGAAACTTTCATTAATAATTGTCTACCCTTCCAGCTCGCAAATAAACCGGAAGTTTTTTTCTTCAGGACTTTCAGGATTGATTTGTCAAATTTATGATACGCTGGACTAGATATAAAAATGGCTCGGGGACCAGGATTCGAACCTGGATCGATGGGACCAAAACCCATTGTCCTGCCATTGGACGATCCCCGAACACTCTAATTTATCATTGGATTGGTTATAACCGTGATATAGTCGA
>JAIPJV010000123.1 GCA_021734005.1 Fidelibacterota bacterium | reverse complement strand
ACTTTCTGAAGAGAAATAAAGGGAAAAATATTAAAAAATATGAATAAAATTTTTTGTTTCTCAAAAAAATTTGATATATTTGTAAGTGATGACGATTAGGAGGAAAGGGTATTGGTTGGTAATTTTTGATTCTCAAATAAATAAAATCCAAATAATCACTTCAAAAATAAGCAGTGTATTAACTTTTTTGACACGAAAAAAATAACGTAGAAAAACTAGGAGGTGTAGTTAATGGGCAAAGGGTAATTTATTATTTATGGTGGAATCATGATTTTTTTTAACAAGCAGGAGTTAAGACAAGAATCAATTTTTAATCTTTAACAATGGAGGAGTGGTATGGTAAAACGTATTACTTTATTTTTATTGGCAATTATGTTGCCATTTTTTCTCTTTAGTCAGACCACAGGTAAGGTGGCTGGTACAGTGACTAGCGCAGAAACTGGTGAGCCTATTGCAGGTGCCAATGTTGTTATCACTGATGCTGCCTACCCGATTGGTGCGGCGACTGGTTCAGACGGTTACTTCGTTATATTAAATGTACCTCCAGGTGAATACACAATCGAAGTAACTTATATGGGTAAAAAAGATGTGATCTTGAAAGATGTTGCCATTTCTAGTGGCCGTACTACAGAGCTCAACATTGAGATGGAGAATCGTACTCTGGAAGGTCAGAGTGTGGTAGTCCAGGCTCAGAGAGAGCTGGTACGTACTGATGCAACATCCAGTGAGTCTGTATCCAATGCTGAAGACATTGAAGAATTACCGATCCGTGGTGTTGGTAATATCGCAGCCAATGCTGCTGGTGTTATCTCCCAGGATGGTAATCTTTATTTCCGCGGTGGTCGTGAAGACGAAGTTGGCTACTATGTTGATGGTGTTTCTACACGAAATCCTGTTAACAATGAGAATGCTGTTCATGTAATTCACGAAGCCATTCAGGAAGTTAATGTTATGACTGGTGGATATACAGCTTCGCAGGGTGGTGCAAACTCAGGTATTGTATCCACAAAGATGAAAACAGGTAGCCCTGATTTTCATGGTTCTCTGGAATACAGAACTGACGGTTTCAGAGATCCCGCCGATGGCGAAAAAGTACTGGATACCTATAATTATGGTCACCAGGATATTATCGGAACTATAAGTGGTCCTCTTTTCACTGACAAAGCCACTTTTTTCCTTGCTGGCGAATATCAGAATCGTGATGATAATGAAGTTCGTTTCAGTAAAGGTTATGACTTTTCCGAATACGACCTGGTAGATGAAAATGGTGCCAATGCTGTTCATGATACTGTGGATCTGGTTTATCCTGATGGTTACACACCTTATCAGAATTATAATAGATATTCTCTAAATGGAACAGTTACTCTGGACTTACCAATTCGTTTAACATTTTCCGGTATCTATTCCCATTCAGAAGCTGAAGTTGGTAATGATCCTATGGTTTCAGTTAATGAAAGAAGACCTTATGATGTTTATGATTATGGTGTCTTTACAGCCAAAGCTACCAAACAATTTACCAGCCGTTCCTATTTCGAAGCTCGCGTAAGCAGATTAATTGATAATCATGAACAACGCGATGGCTGGTTTGATGGTGACTGGGAAAAATGGTATGACAGTACAGCTGTTTCCAATTACTTACATAATAATTACGATTCTTCTTCCAAGGCATTCGATCATGCAGAATATGAAAACGCCTGGGATCCAAGAGAAGAATATCAGATCATGGGTTTTCCCATTGAAAGAAATGGTACTCCCCGCTTCTGGTATGGAAAGTCAGAACTCAATGGCTGGGAATATGCAGTCGACTTTAAGACTCAGCTCGGCAAACATCATGAAATTACAACAGGTGCCGATCTGAAGACTTATACCTATCGTGATTTTGATATTGCAGCTCAAGTAATGATGTTAACAGCTGACCCTGAAGCAGAGCATTTAGCAGGAAAATATCCCGGAAGATATGGAAGTATAGACAATATTCCTGTTGACGATTGGTTCAACTATGGTAGTGTATATTCTACAGGTTATGATAGATTTGGTGATGTTTCTGATGAAAAAATCACCTATTATAAAGATGCCAACCAGGATACAATTGCCGGTATTACTGGGGCTCCCAAGCAGCCTATGGAATTTGCAGCTTATATCCAGGATAAAATCGAATACAATGACCTGGTTATTAACGCCGGTTTAAGACTGGATTATTTTGATCCTGATGATAGAAGACTCAAGAATCCAGGTAACCCTGAATTCTATCAAGCTTCATCTTTTATTAAAGACGAAGCCTGGGAGGAGATCGATCCTTATCTTGAAATCACACCTCGCTTAGGTTTCTCATTTCCGACAGGCCCGGCTTCCCACTTCTACCTCTATTATGGAAAGTTTGTCCAGATGCCACAATATAGTAATATCTACAACAGTGACCAGGACTACAAAGACCAGATCGTTGACCATAGATATTTCTATGATGATCCGATCGGTTTCGGTCTGGAACCAACTTATACTACTCAGTATGAAATTGGTTATAATAAGGCTTTTCAGAATGCTATTTCTCTTGGTGTAAATGCTTTCTATAAGAATCAAAAAGGACTTGTTCAATCAGAGCTCCAAGAACTGCCAGCTAATAGTTTGCTAAATTCATCATATATTAGATTAAGTAATGGTGACTTTACTACTACCAAGGGAATTGAACTTCGCGTCAAATTACGCAGAGTAAACAGATTAGCAGGAAGTATTAATTATACTTTCACAGACGCTGAAGGCACTGCATCTAATAGTACATCCTATCATACAGCAATTTATAATGGTACTCCCGTTTCCAAGGTTGTTAATCCTTTAAGCTACTCAGTTACCCATTCCGGTACAGTGAACCTTGACTACAGATTTGGCAATAATGATGGTGGACCTATTCTGGAAAACAGTGGTGCGAATTTACTGCTTTCCTTCACAAGTGGTCACCCCTATACACGCGTAGAAATTGAATCCTGGGGTCAGGCTGGTGCCTATGAAAAAGGTGTCAACTATATGGAAGATAGCAGAAACAGGGTCGCAATCGAACCCTTTGGAGCTTCCAAAACTCCCTGGACATTTACATTAGACCTGAGATTGTATAAATCCTTTAAAATTGGTCCCTTCACAACAACAGCTTATGCTAATGTAACCAATCTTCTCAACACCAGAAATGTCCTCAATGTCTATCCTTTAACAGGACAGGCTAAAGATGACGGTTTGATTTCAAGACCTGATGAAGTTGAGAATCTAGAATCCACCTATGGATATCTCTGGGAAGAGATGTATCGTGCAATCAACATTGAAAACGGACAGGCTTATTGGCATCGGATTGGACGCGAATTGTGGGGTAATCCCAGAAAAATTGATATCGGTATTCGCATAGAATTCTAGGTATTAATCAAGGGTTCTAATATGAAGGATAATCGATCTTGAAAAAAAGGAGTTAAAATGAGTAAAAAAATATTATCAATTGTTTTGATATTATTTATAGCGTCAGGATTTTCGCTTTATGCAAAAGCTCCTGATGGCTGGAATGCAAATAAACAGATGACAGATATAATAAAAAAGATGACAGATTATACAGAAGTCAAGAGAACAATTGTAAATGTTGGTAATTGGCTTTACTGGGTAGCGAATGATGGAGTAATGGGATACGATGCTGCCACCCAACAATCCGGTGGATTGTATCCAAAAGGCAAAGGCGCCGTCGTCTATACAGAAGGATTAATATATGGCGGTTATGTTGACGAAAATGGAAATGGACAGCTGGATCCGGATACAGACCGGTTGGCAGTGGGCGGTAGTGCTTATGGTACCGGCCTCCAATGTGGCTGGATTGTAGATGGAGATGCTGTTCCTTTAAATAAAATATGGCGAATCAGAGCAGACTGGGAAACTCTTACACCTGAGGATGTCGCTTATGAAGCCGAGCAGCTTGGCAAATCGCCAGAAGAAGTAATTGCCCAATATGAACATGACTGGACTAATTGGCCAGCAGAACATGGTGCACCGTACTACGACAATAATGACAATGGTCAATGGGATCCTGATGTTGATGAACCCGGTGTTGCTAATGCTGACCAGGTTTTGTGGTTTGCTGCCAACGACCTGAATAAAGGTCTGGTTAACAGCCTCTATGGTTCCCAGCCAATTGGTCTAGAAATCCAGGGAACTCTTTGGGCCTATGCTCAACCGACTACAGAGCTGGGACAAATTGTATTTAAGAAATATACTGTAATCAATAAATCTGATAAGGATGTTCTTGATGCTTATGTTTCTCAATTTGTTGATCCCGATGTTGGAAATTATGGAAATGATTTTGTTGGCTGTGATACCAGTTTAAGCATTGGTTTTGCTTATAATGGTACACCAACCGATCCATCTTTCCCAGATATGGCTCCTCCTGCAGTTGGCTTTGACTTTTTTCAGGGCCCAATTGTAGAAGCACCTGGCCAGACTGCCAACTGGAATTTTGGCAAAAGAGAAGGCTATAAGAACCTGCCAATGACAACATTTGGCTGGTTTGCTGCTGGTTCTAATATTGATGATCCTACTACGGGTGGTGACTACGAAGGTACCAAACAGTGGTACAACCTTTTAAGAGGATATAAGCCTTTTGAAGATCTGGAAAACCCTGAGCCCTGGACCATTGGTAATATTAGCGGTGGTCAGGAAACCAAATTCCCCCTGTGTGGTGATCCTGTAAATGATCCTGCCAGTAAACGGATTGATGGCCAGGCTAGTTATTTTCAACCAGCAGATAGAAGAATGTCGCTGGCAAGTGGTCCTTTTACTCTTGCTGCAGCTGACACTCAGGAAATTGTTCTGGCTGTAGTTGGTGGTAGTGGTGCTACCAGACTGGCTTCTATTGTTCAGGTCAAACAGACTGATGAAATGGCTCAGTTAGTTTATAATAATGCATTTAAAGAAATTCCTGCTCCTCCAGACAGACCGGATGTTAGCTATATAACAGACGAAGATGCTGTAGTTCTGGAATGGGGATCAAATCATGACGCCGTTCAAGCCACTGAAACCAAAGTTAAATCTGGTTATGAGTTTGAAGGTTACAATGTTTATCAATTCCCCTCAAGCATGGCTTCTTTAGATGATGCTACCAAAATAGCAACTTATGATTTAGTGAACAATGTAACTAAGATAATGGGGACTGCATATATTTCTGAATATGGTGGCGTTTCCACTATTCCAGTTCAGGTGGGAACAAATACTGGAATAAGAAGACATATTGAGATTACCAAAGATCATATTTCAGGTTATCGTCTGTATGAAGGTAGAACCTATTATTTTGGTGTAACTGCCTATAACTACAATCCTGATGCCGACCAGATTAAACAGCTTGAATCTGCACCTGTTATCCTGGAAGTGCGGGTTGAAGAACCTAATCCGGGTACAAGACGTCCACAGGTCTTCAATGATACTCTTGACATAGCCCATCCTGTTGGTAAGAGTGATGGTCAGGTTGTTGTCAAAGTGATCAATCCGGAAGATGTTACCGGACATGAATATGAGATCACTTTTGAAGAAGACACTGATACAAACTCCGCTACTTACGGCGAAGTTCTCTGGAATCTCCAGGATAAGACAACTGGTGAATGGAAAGTAGAAGACGAACTTCAGGTCTCTGATATCACTGCTGGCGAAGACTGCCCCATTGTTGATGGTGTTCAAGTCAAAGTTGCCGGTCCTGCTCCTGGTGTAAAAGGCATCTATGAAACTGATGCCGAAGGTAATGTAGTGGATAATGGTGTTTCCTACATTGAATACAGTCTGGGATCAACAGGGTATATTATGACAGGTTTAGATGGTGGTAATTTTGACAGATTCGACCTCTTAGGTATTCATGACTATATCATTGATTTTACAGGTGAATCAGTTGCCTGGCAGTATTATGATGATATCGATGGTGGAGAGCCTACTCTCGATGAAAAAGTTCCTTTTGCTTTATATCAGAAGGCTTTTCCATCCGGCGATATGTACAGAATGTTTCCTGCCATTTTTGATCATAATACCGGTATGGATGCAACCCAAGCAGCCGGTGCTTTTGTCTGGGATACAACAGGAACCAATTATTTTGGTGTTCCTGCCTATGAACCTATTTTCGGATATAAATCAACTAGTGGTCAATATGATCCAGCTGATGAGGCCGATTACAATAGTGTAAATGAGATGGGTGAACCTCCTTCTAATACTGGTTGGGGTGATGATGGAAATCCAACTGGATATCCGATCATTAACTACTGGTATTTTGAAGACTATCTTGGTGGAGGATTACCAATAGGTAATAAGGTTTATGTCCAAACTAATAAACCTATCCAGACTAATGAGGTATATACTTTCAATACTCAGACAATTATGAGTAGTGACTCTCTAGCAAAAGCAGATGTTGAAAAGA
>JAIPJV010000122.1 GCA_021734005.1 Fidelibacterota bacterium | reverse complement strand
TTCATTGTTCTCCTATTATTTGACAACCGCAAATTTAAATTAACATCAGCCAACACGCAATCTTTTATTGCTTAAAAAATAGTGATTAACAGCAAAGTTTATCAGAATTGCATTAAATTGGGTATGACTAAAATTTTATCAAATCAAATTATAATTATCACAGATCAGGATTTAATTACCCGCAATTCATCAGGTAAATTTTGTCAAACCGACCAGTTTTCGATTTTTTCCCTTATAGCCGGCTTGATATAAAAGGTCGTATTTTGGTCAAGATCTTTTACAATTTCAACCAAAAAGTTGACTCTGTGTTTCAAAGGCGCATATTTATTGATCACAATACGCTTATTTTGATGGACAATACACTGGCCGGGCTGAAATTTCCCCTTTCCACTATAAACCAGATAGCCTTTTCTCTCCAGAATTTCTTCCAGTTCGCTCTGAAGATGATTAAGCTCTTTTTTTGTATATCGCGCCATATTGCCTGTATCACTTTAGATTATAGATATTCATCCCGATTTTCGCAACGCAGTCTGTTGACCAGCTTTTTGACTTTTTCGGTTTCACCCCGTTTGGCTATAATAGTGGCATTTTCCTCCTGAACAATAACAAGGTCTTTTACTCCAATTGTGGAGATCAATTGCCCGTCACTATAAATATAACAACTTTCAGTATCAACGGCTTTTACATTTTCACCTTTGAGTACATTTTTATTTTCATCCTTTTCTTCCAGCTCATAAACAGCGTCCCAGGAGCCAACATCATTCCAGGTAAAATTGCTTTTTACTACATAAACTTTTTTGGCTTTTTCCATAACACCATAGTCAATCGATTCTTTGCGAATTGTGCCCCATTCCTCTTCTAATTTTTCCTGGTAATCAGGTTTCCCGATTTCAGGGTAGAGTTTTTTCAGGCTGTGGCCCAGATCAGGAAGATGCTGGTCGATTTCTTTGAGAATGGTTTCAGCCTGCCAGATAAACATTCCGCTATTCCAGAGAAAATTTCCATGCTCGAGAAATTTTTGGGCTGTGTTTATGTCAGGTTTTTCTGCAAAAGTTTTTACCTTATAGACACCCTCTTCAATTTTGTCAGATTGATTATACTGAATATACCCATATCCTGTAGCCGGTCTAGTTGGCCTAATGCCAAAAGTTACCATAGCATTGTTGTTGAGAGCGGCCTGCCGACCTTTTTCTACACATTCTTCAAATCGGGCCAGATCTCGAATCAAATGGTCAGCAGGGAATATTCCAATCACAGCATCTGGATCTCTCTTGTGAATCAAATTAGCAGCCAATCCAATACAGGGCGCTGTGCTTTTCCCGGACGGCTCACTTATATAATTATCTTCGGGCAGTTCTTTTAATTCCTTATGGATTTTTTCTCTTAAATGTTCTCCAGCTACAACATATATTTTATCAGTAGGACTGATCTTTTTTAATCTATCAAAGGTTAATTTTAGCATCGAATCATCAGAGACAATATTGAGAAATTGTTTGGGATTATGCTTTCTACTACGCGGCCAGAATCGTTTTCCAACGCCTCCTGCCATTATCACAAGATACATATTTCCTCCTGTTTATCGTAATTCATTAATTTTGATTTTTCCTTCGTAAACCTGTTGAGCAGCTCCAATCAGCCACAATTTTTCATCACGTAAATCTACTGCCAGAGATCCACCTTTAGCCTCAATATTTACTGGATAATCGTGCTGAAATTTTTCGGTCAAAATCAAACCAGCAGCCGTGACACCAGTTCCACAGGCCAGGGTTTCACCTTCTACTCCCCGCTCATAAGTGCGAATGAGCCAGCCATCGGGCTCTCTTTGATACACAAAATTAACATTTGCATCATATTTTTTGCGCAAAGGCCGGGCATATTCCTCTATATCAATATTTTCAGCATCGGGATGCAAAATCACAATATGGGGAGCGCCCGTATTTAATAAAAAAGTTTGGTGTTCTTCATCTTCCAGATGTTGAATTTCAGCAGCGTTCTGCATTGTTATTGCCACCTTATCAGATTGGATTTTTCCATAATGATCGCCATCGGGAGTACGAAATTGGAACTCTTCTTTTTTTTCGATAATTTGATAGACAAATTGGACAGATGCCCGGGCACCATTTCCGCACATAATTGGACCCGATCCATCCACATTGTAATATTTCATTTCAAAATCTTCTGCAACATCAGTTTCGATAATTATCAGACCGTCGGCGCCAATTGCTGCTCTTCGCGGACAAATTCGAGTAGCCAGTTCAGAATAATTCCAGGCTTCAGGAATTTGTCGGGAATCAAGAACTACAAAATCATTACCTGTTGCCTGATATTTATAGAATTTTAATTTTTGCATAATTATCTCAATATTATACCGGCAGTTTCCCAGCGGGCTCGAATTTCAATTTTATCGGGAAAACTTATATAATCTTCTGCAGCCTGAACAGGGTAAAGACTTCCAGGGTCGTATTCGCCGTTATTATTAGTGTCATGGAAGATGGAAACCTGGTATTCGCCGGGCAGAAGTTGATCAAACCTAAAATTTCCTGTACTGTCCGCCCGTGTATAATCAGTATAAGGATTTTCAATTCTAGTAGCTTTAAGCACAATATTACTGTATTGAAGCTGATCGCCCAGCTGTAATTCTCCGGCCATATATCCAAATTTACGGGGATCCTGAGTCTGAAAATTAATTGTAAAAATGGAATCCCGATAATTATTCTGGAAATAATCCTGCCACTCGTGGCTGCGGCATTGAAGAATGAAACGGGATTGTTGCGGCAGAAGAGTATCAGGTATTATCCGAAGAGAATTATCATCAACAAATTCTATCCGGAAGTCGATAAAAATACTGTCCGGAACCTGGATTAGAGTAAAATCAGAATCGGGAGTGACATTATAGATTGGCTCACTGAAATTTAACTGAATTGAATCCGAAGGTTTCACTCTACCTTCTCCCGATGCAGGAGTAGAATTTTGTAAAAATGGTGCCAGACTATCCTGAGTCGGCTTATAAGCAAATTCCATCCTGCCTTTTTCTGGTAATATTTTTTCACCCTGCTGACTGAATAGATTTGCAAATTGAATTGTGGAAGCAGTATCCTGAGGCAGACTATCGACAAGAATACTGACCAGAGCTGGATCCTGATCATGGCGCCAGGCTTTTATTATACTTTCAGCAAAATTGAAATTAATGTCAAGTTCAGACCAATTCTCCTGAGAAACAGATTGGGAAAATTTACAATTAATATAGCGTTCTTTTGTTTGAACTGATTGTAGAGCAAAGCGCTCTAAAAAATTATAATCCATTAAATTAAAATGAATATATCGAACGTGACTGGAGTCCGAATTGATTGGGATCGGCATCTGATTGGCCAGGCCAATTTTATTGCGGGAACTAATATTTTTCACGCTCTGCCCGGCTGCATTTGCCAGCAGATAATATGTTCCCTTAGCCAGATGATTCAAAACAAAATCACCTTCGGAATCAGCAGTAGTGATGTAATCCGGTTCTCGATAGGTCAGAGAATCAGGCAAAAATTTATCCTTTTCCCAGGCCATTATTGTTGCAATCTTGCCGGATCCAACATTAAAAACAGTACCTGAAATTCTGGCTCTGGAAAAATTCTGCCCGGTTGAAAAGGCGGTTTGAACATTTCCAGATACCGGGTTTTTGCGATAATCTCTAATACTGCGGCCAAAACTAACAATGTAGGTTGTATTATCCTTCAATTTGCCGTTAAAATTGACAACAATTTTATTGCGCCGAACATTTACCACAGCAGGCTCTGGAAGAGATGGTCGAACTATGAGGGAATTTTCTGCTGAGCGGGGTGCAATAGACTCAGAAAATTCCATTACAATTTTGCCATCAACGGGAAAATTCAAAGTGCCAGGTGAAGGGGATACTGAAACTAGTTTTGGTCCAGTCGTGTCCTTAGGGCCACCGGAAGGCGGTCCCTGAGCTGCACATCCCAGTAAAACTACCAGAAGCAGCAGAGAGAATAATTTGATATAATTAATTTTGATCTTAAATATTTCCAAAAATGTATTTGCTAATTTTTCGCTATATTATACCCAGCTCTTTGCCATTTTTATTGAATTTTTCCAGCACATAATCAAGTTGTTCGTCAGTATGAGTAGCAATATAACTGGTTCGCAGACGGGCTGTATTACTGGGAACAGCCGGGCTGACAACAGCATTAGCATAAATGCCGTCATCAAAGAGCCTTTTCCACAGCATAAAAGTCTTTTCATTGCTACCGACAATAATTGGAATAACTGGAGTTTCACTTCCTGAGGTATCAAAGCCCATTTTTTGAAAATTAGTGCGCATATAATCGGAAATTTCCCAGAGACGTTCTCTGCGATCATCATCTTCAATAATAATTTTCAGGGCTTCTCGTGTTGAAGCGACCACACTTGGTGGCAAACTAGCAGTAAAAATAAATGGACGGGCTTGATGTTTTATATAATCGACAACCGCCTGATCACCAGCGATAAAACCACCAATAGCGGCAAAAGATTTGGAAAATGTTCCCATTACCAGATCGACATCTTCAGTCAATCCAAAATGAGCTGCAGTGCCACGGCCCTGAGGGCCAATTACACCGATAGCGTGAGCATCATCGACCATTAAACGATGGCCATATTTTTTGGTCAATTCTAAAATTCCAGGCAGTTTGGCAATGCTTCCTTCCATTGAAAAGACACCATCCACAGCGACCATTGCCGAAGAATCGTCTGGAATATGTTTTAATTTTTCCTCAAGTTCTTCCAGATCATTATGTTGATAGCGGAGAATATTAGCCCGGGATAAAATACTACCATCCACAATACTGGCATGATCAAGCCGATCCAGGACCAGATAATCGTTGCGCCCTAATAATGCTGAGATAACGCCCAGATTGACCAGATAACCGGCCGAGAAAACCAGAGCCGCTTCCTTGCCGATAAAATCAGCCAATTCCTGCTCGAATTCTTCGTGAATATCAAGAGTGCCATTTAAAAAACGGCTGCCTGTTCTACCTGTTCCATACTCTTCTGTGGCCTTTTTGGCAGCTTCCACAACGCGGGGATGGTGAGTAAGTCCCAGATAACTATTAGAACCTATCATAATTTTTTCATCGCCTTCAAAATCCATAACATTATCATCACCACCTGAAAAAGGAATAAAATAGGGGTAAACGCCCTGTTTCTTGACTTTCTGTGGTTCGTCATATTCAACACATTTTTTGAATAAATCCATATTCAATCCTCATTTTCTAATCAATTCTGGATAATTTAAATTCTATCCTTTATTTATCCAAGACTCAGCTCAAAAAATTGACCGATTTTTAACGCCCCTCATCTAAACCAATTTCAATTTGGTTTATGCGACACTCTAAAATTTTCTTTGATCAACTCCAGCTTGTGCTTGTTCTCCTCGTTTTTCAGAGCAGATTTTTTCTGCTGAAAAACATTATCAAGAATGCGCTCCCGCAGCTGCCATTCGTGGCTAAATCTTTGGCCTTTCAAATCAGCAAGGCCTTGCAGTTCATTTTTTGATAATAATTGTCCATGGTCATTTTGGAATTTTTTGAGTCGCGCGGAACTAAAGTAGAAGCTATCAACCCGAGCACTGGCAACAATCTCATCTAAATTAGTCTGACTCAAATAAGAACTATTATCTACAAATCGTTTTACTTTAATCGCATTTTTAAATTTTTTGTTTCTATCATCTTCTTTTATGACAATATCATGAGTCCGAAGCCTTTTTACTACAGGCTGTGATAATCGATAAGAAACAGGATTTGAAACCTGCATTTCAAAAACATTTTTTAGAAAGAAAAGAGCAAAAAAGGCAATCAAAGCCGAAACAACTGGTGTTATCACCCAACCGGCTGCAATTTTTCCGGCAGTGCGATATTTTATTGTTTTACCACCCTGAACGATGCCAATTCCAATCACTCCGCCCACTACCAGCTGAGAACTTGAAACCGGTACGAGCGGCAAAGCTGGCAGATTGTGAGCAACCAGCCAATTGTGAAGATTGGAGGAGGCGAACAAAAATAGAACCAGAGATTCCGCCAAAACCACAACGAGAGCAGACTGGGGATTGAGCTTGACGACCTTATTGCCTACAGTTTGCATTACTTTGTGACTATAGGTGAATATTCCCACAGCAATTGCTAGAGATCCCAGCAGAAACAACTGCTGGGTTCCGCTGAAATTAACCCCGGCAATCTGGATTGTCTCAAAAGGAGCGGCCGGAATAAAAACGCCCATTACATTGGCAATATTGTTGGCTCCCAATGAATAAGCACCAAAGGCTCCGACAATTATCAAACCGGCTCTTGTATAGACATCAAGTCTAAGAATACTGACCGGAATTAAACGCAGCACCCTTTTGACCAGCACATATATCAAAACAGCAAAAAGACCGGCTAAAACAGGACTGA
>JAIPJV010000004.1 GCA_021734005.1 Fidelibacterota bacterium | reverse complement strand
GAAAATTTTGCCACCGGACTGGTCACATCGGCTTCCAGCCATCATTTAAACTGGCTGTTTGAGAATACAGCAATTGAGGATCTTTTCAAATACAAAGTCACTGCCTGTGACATAGAAAACACCAAACCCCACCCTGCTCCTTATAAAAAAATGGCTCGTATGCTTCAGGTGCAGCCCAATAAAACTGCAGTTGTCGAGGACTCTGTCAATGGTATTAAATCAGCCAAAGCCGCTGGTATGATCACTGTAGGTCTATTAACCAGTTTTTCCTCAGAAGATTTGAAGCTGGCTGATTTTTTAGCCAAAGATTATCAGGATTTGAATACAATTTTCGGCAGATAAGATAAACCTGGATCTAATTAAATATTTAAAAAATAATTCGTGTAATCCAGTTCTTATTTCATGTTATTAGGTAATTTTACCTGCAACTGGAACAAACTCGAACCACGAATGTGGTTCAGTCATCTTAACTTCGGGTGGATCCCGGAGTAAAAATAGCACATCTCCCCACTTCTTTGGCATGTGCTGCGCACATGCCAAAGGAAGAAAGGTTGGTATAGATTTCATCTTCTACCGATTCCATCGGCAGTTACTAACAATTGAACTCCTTCGGAGTTCTTTATGAGTTTATTATCTCCTGAAATATCGGCCGTAAGCTAATATGATGGACTCGTAAATAATACAATCCGCGTCATTCTGAGCGTCTCAAAGAAATCTCTTGGGAGAGATTCGATGAATAACTAATCTACTAATTATCATAAGATTACAAAATAGTGTGAGTCACTTAGTTTTGGTAATAAAACCACTTTTTTAAAGAGACTATCATTAAATAAAAAAAGCAGAGGCCTAGTATAACACCTCTGCTTTTTTATTATTCTATTTGATAAGATACTATTCTTGAGAAATTGGGAATACCTCAGTAGGTTTTTCAAACTTAAAGTTATTGGGAAAATCCTTGGTATCGCCACTTCTCAACATTACAGTCAATTTAGGTGCGGTTAATTTATTGTAGATTTCCTGAGGTTCTACCTGGCCTTTTTTGAAGTAAACTCTCAGAATAGGACGTTCTGTATACATAGTTCTAATCCGAATGATATTATCATTAAAAGAAAGATGGCTGGCCAAAAAACTCAATCGTCTTCTAACACTTGAATTATCTGCTCCAGGCAATCCAATCTCATAAACTTGAATACTATCCAGACTGACTTCATCATAGCTGTTGAATTTACGATTATATCCCTTAAAATATTCACGAATAAAATCTGAATAATCAAGGGTATCTACCAGTTCACCTTCAGTAGCACATTCAAAATCAACATCAACAATTTCCTGACCCTCGGAGGTTTCTTTTACATAAGAATCCTGTTCTATTATTTCAATAATTTCAGCAGGTGTAAGTTCTCCAGTCTTGTAGACAACGTTCACATCTACAGGCTCGCCAAAACTGGTAGATATACCGCAAATTTTCGGTTCTTCTTTCAACATTCTAACCAGATCATAATTATCATAAGTATCAAAAAGTCCGTCAACAGGGACTTTGAACACAGTTACAGTTTCAGGTTGATCCTCAGGTGAATACTCTCTCAGACGGTATTTGCTTGGAGTAAAAATTGCATGTTTTACGCCAGTTTTGTTAAGAACCTTGGGATTATAATAGACCTTTATACGGTTTTGATTGGCCCAGGTATCAAGACCGATAATTCCTTTTTTCCCTACCAATTGATTTTGCAGGCTCTTGGAGCTACCCCAGCACTTTACGCTCTTCAGCCCTGCCATTTCAAAGGTTTCAACCTGTTCCATATTTTCAAATCCGCCCCATCTTTCTGATAAAGTTGTGAGCGTGAACTGTTTGCTCATCAACAATCCAACAAAGAAAAGTACAACAAGGGCAACAGGTGGAATCCAGGTCGATTTTGATTTTGTATTATCTAGTTTTATAGCATTAGGCTCCGGACATCCTTTCACACAGTCCATACATAAGGTACAATCGGGATGAGTAATGGTTTCATATTGAGTAACATTGATTCCTACCGGACAATTTTTATCACAGAGGCCACAATTGGTACAATTTGTATGATTGACCTTAATGTTAAAAGGTGAGATCGAAAAGAATTTAAACCGGAAAATTTCAACAGCAGCACCCATTATAGTTAGTGCCAGAATTAACCATAAAATATTGATTTTGACACCAACCAGAGCAAGAATCACATAAACAGCAATAATGGGAACAAATAACCAGAAGTTTTGAAAAATATTACTCAAAGCCCCTAGCGGACAGGCATATTTACACCAGAAAAATCGAATAAAGACGGATAGAAAAATAACTGCAAATATTGTCAATATTCCCGCCCAGACTACGACATCGGCATCAAATCCACTTACAGCAGCATAGTAAGGATCAAAATGTTTACACCACAATTCACTGGAGGTAATCGTAAAATAGGCTGTAAAAAATAGTAGAATATACTTACCTGATCTTAGAATTCTATCCCATATCCCCCTAAGAACCAAAGATTTTCCAAAACGGGAATAAACTTTGTTAAGCCACTCAGTGATTGTACCCAGTGGGCAAACATATCCACAGAATAATTTGCTAAAAAGGATTACTGCCAGTACAAGAGCCAGTCCCATGAAAACCTGCTGGGAGCCCATACTGCAGGACATTGAGCCCAGCCATAATTTACTTCCTAGAGATAACAAACCCCCGAAAGGACAGTAAGCTTCCAGGTCTGTCCCTCGAAGCCCCTGGAACAAAAGCACAGCCAATAGAGCTAGAATACCGCCCTGAATTAGTAATTTTGTCTTGTTGTGTAGAAAGTTCTTTCGCATCGTGCACCTCTATTTATATGTTGTCATTAATTTACGGAGTTATTGGATTATTGGGCCCTTGTTGAATTCTATTTTTTGTTTTCAGGGCTTCTGCTTGCAAAGATTCTGGTGAATCTTCTTTCTGAATAATTTTATCACAGGCTTTGACTATTTCCTGTCTATTGATCGAAAAAGTAAACCAGCCTAGAGCTTCAGCGATCTTTATCCGAAATTTTAGATCCTGAGATGAGTCTAGCATTAAGTCAGTCATATCATCAACTGCATTATGAAAAGTATAATTGCGAAATGTACGAGCAGCACCAATTTTCTCTTTGACTTCCATTGTATCGCTCTTCATAGTAGGCAGAAGTTCATCATAAAGCCATTCCTGCGTATTTTTTAAACTCCCTATTATTCTGTCTTCAAGTCCTTTTTTATTAGTTGTTGATGGCATATTTTCGAGAACACGAGAACTTACCAGAGCAGCTTTTTCAGCATCTATAAAACCCATGGACTCTTTTGCATGGCGGGAGACACGATCAGAATGATCTTTAAAAACACGGTCAGCAAGATAGGGCAGATATTCCTGACGACCAACTTTTCCCATCCAGACCATAGTTTTTCTGCGGATCATTTCAGAAGGATCGCGGGAAGCATCTTTCAAAATTTCTTCAAATTGACTGGAACGGGAGGCTGCCAGACATTTCAAAGCTTCCATTCGAACATTGAAAGAATTATCAGAATGATATATTTTGACCAGATCAGGCACGAACCGGCTTTTTTTCTGCTGGTATAATTGATAAACGGCCAGAGTCCTTAAAGCTGGTTTTGTACTTTGCAATAAATCATTCCACTTTTTGCTACTCCACCAGCCTTTATTAGCATAAAGATTTTTTATTAAATCAGCAGGCACCTGGTCATTAAAATGGAAAGTTGGATCACCAATTAAATGGGATTCCAGATAATTTCTGGTTTTATGCCACTCCCCTGCTCGTAAGCCGAGATTGAGCATTCCCAGCAATTCATCAGCCCAGATATCCTGCTTGACATTGACAGTATTACCTGCGGCGACAATGGTATTGCCTTCACTAAACACATATTCACCCGCAATATAAGGAATTTTTGTAAACTGTCCATTATAGCATTCATCAAACATAATGAATTCAGCCTCAGGTTCAACATTTTTTAGATCGGGGGGATAAATATCCAGAGAAGCGCTGTATAAAGAATCAGCCTGAACCATGGAGTCCACAAAAGCGCCTTCAAACCATTTTTCCGGCACATTATATTTGTTCATAAAATATTCTTTGGCTTCCTCAGGATCATGTCCCCAGCGTTTGGCTCGTCTCAATCTGCTCCTTAGATAGCGCGTTATACTGCTAATATTTTGATTAATATTTTCAGCAGGAGGATAACCATTTAAATATTGAGCATCATTAGCTCCATGAGCATGAAAAAACACAATATCTAACTCAGGTCTTTGCATTTCCGTCAAGATAATCTCTTTCATGTGGGAGCTGGAAGCATGATTCAGATTTTTGATCATGTTGCCAGGCTGATAGAGCTGGGGAAATTGTTCCCGCAAACTCAACAATTCCCATTCCCAGGCTGTTAATGATTCTGAATAATAGCCATGACCTGTAAAACTCAGCATTTCATTGATTGTGTTGACTTCCTGTTTCTGTTCCGCTACCCGGTTTAAATATTTATTCAAGGCCTTCAGTCTCTGATCACCTTTTAATGGCACCTTAATTCGGGCGCTATAGATTTCTTTTTCAATATATTGCGGTGATTCAGGCAATAGTGAGTAATAATAAAATGAACTATTGGCAGTGTCCTGCTGTTGGAATTCAAATCTCAGATCAAAATCATCATAATAACGATCTGATGCAACTGAGGAGCGATTAAAAGGAAACCGTTCCTGATCCATTTTGAAAGCCGAGCTCAGATGCTGGGCATCCCGCAGCATGGGAACAGGAATATCCCCTACCAGCACAATTCCCTCAAAGGCTCTTTCTTTCTCATAAATAGATTCTATCTTTGCCTTTATTTCAGATGGTTTAGCGGTTTGGACTACCAGAGTATAGCAAGCCAGACCATCATCTTCTACAGCTTTTTTATAATTGTTTACAGCTTCGGGGATTTCAGAATAGGTCAAATTATCGACTACAATAGCAAAACTATTCTGTTGGTCCTGAGTTGGTTCAATAATTTCGATTTGCCCAACCAGGCTAGTCAAAAATATTCCTAATACCAAAAAGAGAATTGTGAATCTTTTTTTCATTCCTTTTACCTTTTTTTAAATCTCATATTTGTCTTATTAATATTCTACGCAAAAATCTACTTTTAGACTAGAACGTCTGCTATTTTCAAAATAATGACTATCAGGGATTATTTGACCATATTGGATTTTAAGGAGAAAATCTAGATTGGGATTATAATTCCATCGAACTTCTGCAGAAGCCCAGGGTCTTATTTTATTTGATTGATAATATTCTGCTTCAGGAGCTGTAATCTGATTAAAATACCATCCTATACGGTCTGTGAACATTTCAGTATTTCCACTTTCCAGAAAGCTGGTTCCCATTTCAAGAGAAGAGAGCACTCCTTTGTACTGAAAAAATTGGAATTTGAGAGAGCCCCCATAAATTGTAGCAGGATAATAATCCAGAATACCATTAAACTTGTCCTCTCGCTTCAGATATTGCGAAGCCCCATAAACAGAAGGTTTAATCTCAAATAACCTTCCCACAGGAAACTGCCAGGCAATTCCTGCTAAAATTTGTTCACGATGATATTCATAGATTCCTACATTTATATCAGGATGATCGGCTGTTTGATGATTAAGCTGGCCTTTGCTAAACATTTCCAGGCGTGTAGATTTGAAAACTGAAAAAGCAGCTCGCACTGAGTAAAAGTAGCGATCTGAAGCCCAGGTGCCCTGAGGAACCGGATAAGCTCCTCCATCAACTGCCTCAGATTCTGCCTGCTCAAGGCCCGCCATCAATTTTATTTCATCAGCCAGAAGATCCTGAATATCACTGTCAAAAGTTGCCCGATATCCAGTAATATCGATCTGCCTTTCCTCTGAAGTTTGCCCCCGGGAAATAATTGGGTTATCCAACCCTCTAATATTAAAAAATATTGGAGTTTTATCCTGTTCCAAACTGTATTTGGAAGTTTTCATTATTTCCTGAAAATCAAAATAAGTTATGCTGATGCCTGAATTTATCTTTGAACTCAGTTTGGATCCCAATCCAGTTGTAAATGCAATATCCCTATGTTTGTTGATCGGTTTGGGGAAAATTGTCTTATGCTCTTCGTCAACATTATAGAAAAGTGAACTTCCCAGATATAATTTATCCCCTCTCAGTTTGTGGCTATACCCTAATTGCCAGTGAATTCCATTCAATTCCATTCCTCCAGTAGAACTATCAGCAAGTAGAAAAGGAATTCCTCGATAGGGTAATCTGTTGTGCACCCACTTTTTGTCATCCATATTTTGTTGATGATAGCTTACATAACCGGTGAAAAGCCCGTTTTCAAATAATTTTTTCTGACCGGCAGCTGTATAATTTACATCTCTATTGATACTGGGTATATAGGGCAATGCAAAATCACCATTATCAAAATCAAAGCTAACTCCATAGCTCATATTATTATCAGTATAATCTCGAATCTGCCAGGCCGGATTGTTGGATTGATTGCAGACAACCTCAGGTCGAGAAATAGCGAGATATGTCTCGGTCAGAGAAAAATTATCCTGAAAATAATCCTGAGCAAAAATTGGCATAGTAAAGGCCAACATAATACAAATAAAGACAAAACAGAATTGTATGTGAAATTTATTTTGCATTATTAGCCTCTTACTCCTTTTCCTCTCCCACAATATAACCTGGAGTGGGTTCTTCCAGAACTTCAAAGTCAATACTGCTATTATTATTGTCCATCAGAATAATACGGTCGCCTTCATACCGGCTGATTTTTCTCTGAACCGAAAGTCCCTGATAGGTTTCTATTCCCCCTGTCAACCCAGCATCAAGCGAAGGATCCAGTCGCTTGTATTTAGTTTCAGATAGATTATCCCGATATTCTACAGCGTCCAGAATTGCCGATTTGGGAAACAAAATACAATCATGGTCATCATAGCCATAGGCATAAGGATCATCAACCTTCAAAATCGTCAGAGCGTCACTCATAACAGAATATAAAAAATCAATGCCATATTTATGATGGAGTTGCTTCATATTAGGCGCATCATAATTTACATCTCCCTGATCAGGAGCAAAATATTCAAAATTGGCATCACTTAGATCTATACTGCTTTTGTTGACTGAACTATGGTCAGTAGCATCCTGGGCAATAATTATCATTTCGCCCGGAGCAAGAGGATGATCACGGCCACTGCCTGGTATCATATAGGCATGTACTGAATGGATATAGTCATCGTCAATATACCCACCATCTGCATCAGCCACAATCAAGCTATCCAGATAGAGGGTATCATCGGAATTATTATAAAGTTCAGTAAATTGATCATGAAAATAATAAGGAACAGGATCAGAAGGTGATCCATTGTAATAGATCTCGCTGAATACCAGTCGTCCCAGTGTGGCCGGATGAATATAAACCTGAATAGTGTCCGTTTCACTGATATCTACATTCTGAATTTGACCATTTAAAATTCGTTCAATTGATTGCCCGGTTAACTGAAATACTTCTTCAGGCGCCAATCGTTTTGTTATGGAAAAGTTATACTGATCCGGCAGAATATCCTTTAATCGGGCCTGCCCACTAGAGTCGGTCAATCCCTGATATACGTTTTGGTAAGATATGGAATTGGCAAAAACTTGAGCGCCCGGAACATGGGTATTCCCGGTTAATTCTTCTGTAAAACCGGAAGTATCAAGAACAGAAACAAAATAATCAGTACGCATTGATTTGGGAGGCGCTACACTTTCACTGCAGCTTAAAATCCAGAGAGTGGATCCAATTATAGCGGCAATTAGAAACAGATTCCATATTTTTTTATAATTAGAAAAGATCATTGATCACCCCACTGAATTCTACACCAAAGAACAGATCCGGATTAAGCCGGGTGTAAGAAACTGTGCCTTCTGAAGTCCGTCTACGCTGGTAGAGTGGATGGGAATTGAAAAAATTATTAACAAAGAAAGATACTTCGGCACCTTTGGAAAGAGATTTACTTACCCGCAAATTAAATAGCCAGATATTTGTCTTATTTTCCTCTTTACTCCAGTAGTCGGGATAAATTCTTTTATATGTAGAATTTATATCAGGATTGCGCTGCTGTTCATCGAATGTCACAGTTTCCCCCTGATCACTGATATATCCTACAGCCAGAGAATCCTCAAGACCTTTGTAGCGATCTTTATCAAAGACAACCTGTTGGGCTTCCAGAGTTACCCAGGCGCCTAACTTCCTGATCTGAAATTCCATTCTATAATTGATCAATAAATTTTCTGAAACAACATTGACTGGATTCCAGAAAGGCAGGACTTCTTTATTAATATTATTATCCATAAGGTAGGTCGAACTATAATCATAGGAATTATCTATTGATTTTGTCTGATTGTAAGCGGCCTCCAATCGAAAGCGCATTGATAATGGTGTAACCGGTTGAGTCCGTAAGGAAAATTCTATCCCCCGGGTTTTGGTTTCCCTGGAATTTTCATATATGCTATAATTTGTTGAGACCGAGTCTCTGATATATTTTCCAGTCGTATCGCGCTGTCCCGGTTGCCAATTTGGATAGTCATATTTGTACAGGAAAATTGGTTCAACCAGGGAGCGTGAAAAACCATTTTCAGTATCATTAATATAGCCGGTCAAAGTAAGTCCTAATTTTCCTACTTTTTGATCGATGCTGATCTCTCTTTTTATCTGGCGGGAGCCTTCAATAGCTGGATTTTTGCGGCTAAAAATATGAGTAGAAACAACGGCCAGCCGCAAAGAATCTACTTCTGAATAGCGATTTATATCAGCCACATCATAATAGAGAGGATTCGGATAGAGCATACTCAAAGGCGGTGCTTTGGAAGTTGTACCATATCCCATTCTGATCTGCGTATTTTCAAAGGGATAAATGACCATATTAAAGCGGGGATTGAAAAAGGAACCATGATCATGTGAGAAAAATTTAGTCCCTTTCCCATAATTTTCCAGCCTAAAACCAAGATTCAGTTGAAATTTTTTCCAGAGCTTGCCCTTAATTTTGTCTTCCATATATAAACTGGAAATAAGCAAAGCAGGGATATCATCATAGCTGCGGGGACGATCCCGAAATGCTGTGTTTATAGTTGGCGGCAATAGCGGATCAAAAATTCGCCCTGGCCCATTGTTAGATTCATGCCTAAAGGTTAAACCAGTTCTAAAATTGTGCTGATTGGACAGCAATATAACAGAATTGCAATATTCCAAACTTAAAAATTGATTAATAGCCCGGCCTTTTACCCATAATTTGGAAGTATCGGATTGAAAGAAGTAACCTTCCTGAACACCTTCTGTCATACGATCACTGATGTAAGTATTATCAGCTGTGACCAGTTTTTTTGTATAAGAATTCTGGCGGTTAAAATTAATTGAATATGACATTTCCAGCTTCTGTTTGGGAGAAAGTAAATATTTACTATTGTGATTATATCGGACAATATAATTTCGATTATAACGCTCAGTTAAAAGAAGATCCCCCTCCCTCAATCCCTGCTCATCAAAAGTTCTGGTATAGTAGATTTTATTTTTTAATGTATAAAGATTATCAAATAAATGAGCAGTATGGGATAACTGAGCAGCCAGGCGAGAATAATCATAGTCATCGATTCGAATATCACGAATACTATTGGCATAATTGAAATTATAATTTAAATACTGGTTAAAAAGTTTAAATCCGCCATTCAGATTAAATTCTTTGTTTCTCAGATTATATTTATATTTAAAACGTTGATCCAGATTTTCAGATTTTGTATCGACTTTGACAATACCGGAAGTAAGATCACCATATTTTGCTGAAGGGATTCCCCTGATCACCTCCATTTTTTCAATATTATCGGCCGGAATTTGCCGAAGGTCAATGCCTTCATTTGCTGTTGTCCGGTCAATAGTTCCCGTATTTACTTTTGTATCGATCTGCATATTAGCATTATTGGAAATTGGAATATCATCAATAATGATCTGAGTTCCCAGCGATGCATTTTGATCGGACTGGGTGTTAGTTGAACTTTGCCTGAGGCTTAATTGCTTCTTTTCCTGTAGACCCGGATTTTCAAAACGCTGTCCGGGAACCAATTTCATAATATCACTCAAGCTGGAAGCCTGCATATGTTCAATTTCACCGGAGGAAACCGTGGTTTTTGTTTCAGCCTCTGAAGGTAATAATTCTCTGTCGGCAAAAACTTTGATGCCTCCAATTGTAAAGTAATCTATCTTGAGTTGATAATTTTTCTCCAGGCTTTGACCGGATTTAACTTCAATTTTATCAGTTACTTTTTTATATCCAATATGAGAAATTTGAACATGATAGCTGCCGGGTTCCATTTCAATATAAAATCTACCCTGATCATCACTTGCGCACCCCGCCTTGTTTTCATTAATGAGCACATTGACTCCAGCCATTGGCTGATCATTCTGATCAAAAATGCGGCCTTTAAAAACAGCCGATTCGCTGGATAAGGCCACTGACACAAGAATAGTGCTTATAATAAGTATCTGATAAAATTTACTATATCTTATAAATCTAAACATCTTATCAATTTTTTAATTAATGATTTCCGATAGGTAAAACCGGCTAAATCAGGGGCTGTCATAAGCGACAGCCCCTAATCTATTGTAAGGTATTGACTGGTCTATTTCAGTAATGTCATCTTTCTGAGTTGAGTATAATTTCCTGCTTCCAATCTGTAGAAATAAATGCCACTGGCCAAATTTGCAGCATCAAAAGTCATTTGATGACTTCCGGCTTTCATATGACCATCTTTCAAGGTGGCAACTTCCTGACCAACAAGATTATAAACAGTCAGTTTAACATTGGTTGCTTTTGGTAGAGCAAAGGATATAACAGTAGTCGGGTTGAAAGGATTTGGATAATTCTGTTCTAGAGAGAATTCATTAGGCAGAGTCTTACTACCATTTTCAATGCTAGATTCTTCAATCATTTTTTTCAATACAACTCCACCCTGACCAACAACCCAGAGTTTACCATCTCTATAGCTTGTTTTCTGAAGGGTCACATCTGTCAGGCTATCTTCAGCAGTCCAGCTTACTCCTGCATCGCCAGATCTATAGATTTTGCCATTTTCACCAACAATAAATACTAAGGTATCATTGACAAATTCAACATCATAGATATCATCACCATCAGGTTCTGTAAAAACAACAGCAGCAGTATCATCACCAGCGGTTATTCTATTTACTGTACCACCGCCAGCATTATAAGCACCAGCAGTTACAAAAAGTCCAACATCATTTTTATATTCAACTGCTCTAATATCTTTTTCATGATAAAGAGTATCTACAACAGCAAAACTGTCAACACCGGGTTTTATAGCACAGATCAATCCATCATCACCTGCTGTAACAACATCTTCAATTCCAAAAGTCCAGAAATCAAGGATATCTGCTTCGCCTTCGCTGCTAACAGGATTCCAGGTGTATCCGCCATCAGGACTGCGGAAGATCAGACCATCATCACCACTACCATAAATAGTATCAGGTGAGGCATATTTGAGAGCATTATAGGTTCCAAAGCGGACATCCTGCATAGGATTTGTAACTGATGTCCATGAGGCACCGCCATCTTCTGTAACGCCAATAAAACCATCTTCACCGGCTACAATACCATTGTCAGCATCAATAAATTCGCATTCATAAAGATGGCTCATTGCACCAGTAGCAGCATTTGAAGGATAGGAAAAAGTGTTTCCACCATCTTCGCTAATACTGATTTCTCCACCACCCCAGGCTGACAGAATTATTTTATTGTCAGTTGGTGTAGATAGGCCCCAGAAGCTGATAGCAGGCCAATCCAGAAGTGGAGACCATGTGCTACCACCATCAGTAGTTTTCATCCAGTGACCGTAATTCATGAATAAGTACCCATTATCAGAATCAACTATTTGCAGATCAATCATGCTTTGAGCAGATCCAACAGTGAGTGTATCCCAGGTTGAGCCACTATCAGTAGTCTTAACCATATATTCACCGCCTAGATAAAACTCATCAGGAGAAACCATAGCAACAAGTTCATTCCTGACATAATCATAACTTACATTACCAATTCTTTCATAAGTTTTTCCACCATCATGAGAGATAACTGTAACAAAATGATAACCGGATATTAAGAATGTAGAATCTCCTGCTGCAGCGACATCATAAATCCGGGAAGAAATTGTGCCGGGAGGCCAATGACTACCAACTGGTACGAAATTCCAGGTCTCACCACCATCATGGGTATACCAGGTATTTCCACCATTACCATCACTAATTACTACACCACAATTGGCGTCAGTGAATGCGATTCCACCATCCAGATCTTCTCCATTAAAAGTACAGTCACTGCGGGTATAAGTTTCACCGCCATCTTCAGTTTTCAGCATTGTTGAATCTTCGCCAGCAATATAAACTAGATTCGCATCAATAGCTTCAACAAATTCCAAATCGGCTTGATAATTGGCAGTATCTCCAACCATTGTCCAGGTGTCACCACCATCTTCAGTCTTGAAAATATTTCCTGCATCAGCACAAGCATAACCTACATTGGCGTCAACAAAATCAACCGAGACCCAATCTTCACTCTCAGGAACTGCTTCGCGAACCACTGTCCAGGTATTGCCGCCATCAGTTGTTTTATGTACAAGACCTTCGTCTCCTACAAGCCACCCTGTGTTTGCGTCAATAAAAGCAGAAGTATTAACAGACTGTACTTCGCCCTTTTTAACGACTTCCCAGGATTGTGAAAAAACCATAGTCGTAGCCAGAAGCACTACTATGGCAAATAATAACATCTTCTTCATCACATCCTCCATAAATTAAATTAACAATTGACTCGTCACCTTTTTTGGTGAACATATCCCCTCTTATTTTCGATACATTATCGAAATCCCAAATTGTTCAATATTGTCTTCAGCATTATCAAGATCACTGAGCTGATAAATAAAATTTAGATCCAGTTTCCCAAAGACGAACTGCCGTCCATAACCGGCCTGTAAACTCATAACATTAATTTTGTCAATGCCTTCCCAGTGAAAGTCAGGTTCAAGAGATGAATAAGATCCTCTAAGATTCACCGAACTGATCGAGTTGAGATTATAAGCAACACCTAACAACAAAAAATTCTCATTTCTGATTTCATTATATTGAAAATCAGCAACGTATTCAGTATAATCTGTAGTTATTGAACGAATTTCAAAACCGGCATCCAGTTCCAAAGGCTGGAAAACCTCGACATTAATCAGACTTCCGACCCGGTTAATCTGTTGATCATTCTCCAGTACCAAAACTTCGTAAATTTTTGGCGAAGCCCAATCATAAAAATCACATTGATTAAAAAACAGCTGTCCATGGATACCGTTTTTATGATAATAAATATTTCCAGTTAGGTCATAGCCTTCTCTTTCCCAATACCCCCGCGGTTGAGTAAAAGTTGGCCTTCCAACTTTTGTATTATTTTTTTGGGCTCCATAATCTCCACTGAGCCGGATTCCAAGACCAGAATTTAGAATATTCTTCTTTTCAAATTGAACTCCCAGCTGGTACCCCTCTCTGTCATCATCTTTCCTATTTGTAGAACGTGGATTTTCAGGAAAATAGAGATGATATCCAAACCAGGTTTTAACAAAGGCATCTTCATATTTTTTTACTGCTTCGTATTTACCCTGTCGATTAAAATAGCGGGCTGAAATTCCAGCATAAGTCTTATCATCAGCAGATTGATAGCCAAGCCCTGCTCGCATATCAATATTTCTGAGAATGGTCTCACACTCAGTATAAATATCTTTTAATCCCCGTTCAACACCATAATCAATCTCAAGTCCAAGTAAAAATTGATCAGCCAGTTCATGATTATACAGAACAGAGAGCTGCGGGCCCTGGTATTCTATATCTCCCATGGTGGTATCTGTCAGAGCAAAATAATGGTCATAATAATTTTTTTCCAGAGAACGATTGACTTCATTATGAAAACTTCGATCGTATTTAACACCAGCTGCTAGAGTGGAATTCCTGGATAATTGTTTGATCCATTCTAGATCCAGACCGATATCATCTTTATTCTGAGGATCAAAATAACGGGAATATAAATTCAACTGGCGTTGCGCTGAAAGTTGATAAACTGTTAAATTTTCAGAATAAGCAGTTCTGAAAAAAGCGGGGTTGGAACTTATATCATAAATATTTGGTTGTTTATAACCTTTTATATACTGATCATTAAAGAAATTTACACCAGGGAAAAGTTGATTTTCATAAGCCAATACAGAACTTATCAAAATGGAAATAGTCAGAAATATCAATCCAGTTTTAGCTGATAATTTCATAGAATTTTCCCTTCTTCTTTTTATCTGAGTATTATTCTTATTCATGCTGATATCCCGGTGTAGGTGATTCTATTATTTCAAAATCTACAGTAGAGTTGTTTGTATCAAATCCAGGACTGATTCTTTCCAGAGATTGTCCACTATATTTAATTAAACCAACTCCGGCAAAGCCCCGGTCAACAATGTCTTCAATATCTTTTTCATGGGTTGATGATGAAGAATATTCAACACAGTCTAAAACCGATTCAGGGTCAATTCCATCGACATAGTTTACATCACTGCCATCAGCAATCAGAATAATATCACCAGTCACTCCAACCATAAAATCCAGAGTATGTCCCTCCTCAAGATTTTCCAGATTAGGTACATCAGGATTGTCATAGTCACCATAATCCAGGCTGTTTCGGAATTCAAAATCAGCATTTGACAGATCTACGCTCTTTTCTCCATTAAATATTTCATCTTTGTGATTAAAAGCATCCTGAGCAACTACTACAAAAGAATCCGGTGGCACAGGATAATCTTGCGTCCCTCCCATTGGTTCGCCGGGAAACTGAAAAATATAGGTTACATTCTCCAGCCAGGTTCCCATTCTACAGAATACCATTCCATCTAGATAAACTGTATCTTCAGAAGAATTGTACAATTCAAAAAATTGGTCGTAGAAATAGAAAAATTTATTAGGTGGACCACAGGTATAGAGCTCATTGATTTTGATTCCTGGTGAAGTACCGGAAACTATAGCATAAACAGTATCCTGGAAAAATTCATTACTGCCCGGGGAAAGAATTTTGCTTGCGGTTACCATTACAGTGTCAAGAGCAGTAGAATCCAGATAAGACTGAATTGTTGCCTCACCCTGAATATCGACTGAATACTCAGCAAAAGGTAGATTTTCAAATTTTACCAATCCAGAAGAATCTGTTGTATCTTTGTAGGCTGATAAATTATAGTCATTTGTTCTTAAAGTAACCGGCATATTTTTAAGAGCCTGATCTTCATATTTGACAAACAGCTCAATTGATAATTCTCGATCATGTAAAGAAGGTTGGTCTTTGAAACATCCGGTTAAAAATATAGCAATGAAGCTTAGATAAATAAGTTTTTTTACCATTGTTTACTTACCTCCAGTCCATAATATATTTCCGGATTTTGTTCGCGATTAATATCCCTGAATGGATTTATCCACAGGGCCCGGTCATCGAAGATATTATTGATATAGAGGGACAGCTCCATGTTCTGAGAAAGTGACTTTGTTATTCGCAGGTTAAAGAGCCAGCGGCCTCCATATTCAAATAATTCATCATCCCACCAATAAGTCATGCCCTGATGGAAAGTGTGCTCAACTCCGTCCACTTCCTTGATTACTTCAGCAGAATTATAGACTTCTTTTTTATTATCCATGGGAATTTGCTGAGCGTCGAGGGTAACCCATACACCCAGTCTTTGACTGACATAATTTAATTGATAATCAATGATGAATTTTTCACGCCAGGTTTTAGCTGGATTATACCAAAAATTTTCACCAGCTGAAGTATCGGCTCTATTATCATAAATTGTACCACTTCGTCCTACTTCAGAGTAGCGATAGGTAAAATTCATCTTTAGCTGTAAATTATAAACTCTTTTTGTCCTTACAGTCAATTCTGTTCCATAAGAATCTTTCCAGCCTCTATTTTCATAAATTGAATAATCAGCAGCAGTGATTGTATCGGGTTTAATTTCATAACCAAAAGGATAGGTGACACTTAAAGGTCGATCATCATTAGTAGAATAATATCCTGTCAAAGAAAAACCAATCGCATCACTGGGACGCCAATCAACAGAGGCTTCGTATTTGTTAGTAGTGTAGGCTTTCAGGTCAGGATTTTGCTGAGTATGAGATTCTTCGACTTTGACTGAATCTTCATTTAAATATTCATAATATTCCGGAGCCTGGTAAATATAAGCCAGAGAAATTGATTTTGCACTTTTACCAGCTCCTATTCTAAATCTAAGATCGTCATTGATAAAATATTGTAGATTAATGCGGGGACATAAATATTCTCCATGCCGGGTTTCCAGAAAACTATTCTCCAGACCAAGACCGGTCGGATTGAAGGCGCTATATCTTAAACCCAGTTGTAAATTATATTTTTTACCCAATAGTTGACCGGTAATATTATCCTGAAAAAACAAATTGTATTCCTGCAAATTGGAATAATCATCAAAACTGTAGGAATGGCGTGATGAATAAAATCCATAATAGTTCCAATAGGGATGCAGCTTTAGTCCATCACCTGTGTTTTCTTCATATTTAACTTCCAATCCAGTAGTGATATCATGAGTCTGTCCCCAAAAATTGAACTCCTGCTTCCGTTTAATTCGACCATTCATACGCCACTCATATCCTATGGTCTGTCTTTTACCAACGTATTGGGAAATCATAGTATCGGATAATTCTTCACCATAATAATCTATAGTCGTATCCTCAGGAATGATGACTTGATCAGTTACAAGACGCTCATAAAAATCTTTGCGTCTATTTAAATTCATAGTTAATAGACCATTATACTCTCTATCTTCAAGTGGTTCATAATCAAAGGTAAAAGATGTCGAAGCCCGGTAGCCTTTGTCATAATCTTTTAATTTATAAATACCGGTCGGCTTATCACTGTCAATTGTACGGGTATAAGTTGCATACATTCTGGTATTGAGTTTATTATCTAAAAAGGGCCGGGAATAGTTCACTTTTCCATAAAAACGATGGTATTCATCGCCTTTTTCCCGCAGGTCTCTTTCACTGTAACCATAGTTCAGGTGATAATCTATAAGCCCTTTTTTCAATTTGAAACCATCACTGAAACTGGCTGTTTTTGTGTCCGGATTTATTTTTGCTTTTAGTTTAGGCTGAACATAACCGCTTTTTGTTTCTACTTTAATCACTCCATTACTGAAATTCCCATATTCTGCTGATGGAATTCCACTAATAACCTCAACTGATTCAATATTATCAGCTGGAATAGTTCGCAGATCAACTCCACTCCGTCCACTGCCCATGGCATTAGCGCCACTGGAGACTTCATTGCCATCAACAATAACTGTGCTACCAAAAGATTCAAGAAGTCCCTGAGTACCAGAAACCGTTACAGACCGAATTCCAACAAGACTTGATTTAGATAGGCCGGGATTCTGAGATTTTTCTATACCGGGAACAAGATTGAGAACGTCTCCCAAACTGGTGGCCTGAAGATGTTCAATTTCACCCGAACTGATTTTTCTGGTCGTGACTGCCTCTTCTGGTATTATTTCTTCACCATGAGATTGGACTTCAACGCCGCCGATCATAAAACAGTAATCAGACCTGTCCTTACCATGTCTTTTTTTACTTTTGCCCAAGCCATATTTTTCCCGGCAATGAGCCTTGAGTAGAAGGTCAATATTACATTCATAGGTACGACTGGGTTCAACCTTGAGATCAAATAAAATGTTTTTATAATAGTCTGGTTTCGATGCTTCAATTTTGTAAATACCAGGTGGAACATTGTTTATGTAATAGTTACCATCTTCATTGGTAACCACAGACTTGACGACTTCATTTTCAGGCGTTTTAATTAGCTTTACAATAGCGTAATCACATTTTTGCCCATCTAGCCTGCGTTTAATTGTACCTGTAATATTTGATGCTGCCAGTATTACAGGAAAAAGACACATAGTAAATATTATAAATTTACGCATAACTACAACCACCTTAATATTTATCTAGAGCTGTATTTTCAAAATACCCCAAATATAAATTAAAGATTAAATAACTTATCAGCAAAAGATTTACAAAAAAGTATAAATAAAATACAACAGGGATCGGACTAGCCAATACAGCCAGCCCGACTCTGTTGTTTAACTTTTACTTAAAGCTATCCAAAGCATCTTCTTCCAGATCACCAGAAACTGAAATTATATAGTTTTCGGTGTCCAGATATTTATTGGCTACTCTTTTAACGTCTTCCAGAGTAACTGCCATTATTCTATCTTTTGATTTGTCAAAATAATCAAGCGGTTGTCCGTGCCGAAGCATATTGTAAACCAGGCTCCCCATATCATCTTTAGCCCGCACTCTATAGCTCAAAAGCGAAATACCTCTGTACTTTGCTTTCTGGAGTTCATCTTTGGTAATGCCTTCATTCTGAACTTTTTCAATTTGTTCAAAAATACCACTAATCATTTCTTTGGCATTGTCCTTGTCAGTCTTGGTTCGAATATTCCAGTATCCACCATTCTCTCTAATCCACAGATTGCTTTTAATATTGTAGCACAAGCCACGATTATCACGCAATTCAACACCCATTCTTGATGTCAGGCTTGAACCACACAGCACTCTCTCCAGTATTTTAATAGCAGGTATATCAGGATTACCTTTCTTAATTCCGCCTTTTACAGGTTGAAAACCGATATCTACTCGGCATTGTTTATATTCCGGATTGTGATAGACATAGACCTCTTTACCATCAATAGGATCAATATCACTAAACTCTAAGCCGGGATCATGGGACTCTTTTTTCCACTGGCCGATATGCTGATTGAGTTTGTTAGCAATCCATTCTTTATCAAAATCACCAACAGCGATCATTTTCATTTTTTCAGGACTATAGTATTTATTGTAAAATTCAACCAGATCTTCCCGGGTTAATTCTTTGAAAGCTTCGGGATCACCAGCGTGATCGATAGAATACTGATGACCTTCAAAAACAGTTTCAAAGAGTTTATAAAAGGCTTTCATCCGGTCAGTTTTCTTAAAATCCTCAGCTGAAGAAATCAGACGGGGACGAATCTTTTCTATCTGGTCTTTGGGGAAAATCGGATTAGCCATAGCATCATACATGCCTTTCAGCATTTTATCAGTATCTTTTTTCAAAGAATAACCAGAAAAGGTAATAGTGCTCCAGCTTTGTCCATTTTGCAATTGATAGGGAGTAAAAGAACGTTCTTCCAGCATTTCATTATATGTCCGTTCAGCAGTTCCCCGTTTGAGCATTTTTTCTACAAAAGCACGAATACCAGGATACTCCTTATTTTCTTTGACCCTTCCAGTTTCAATGAAGCCTATTATCATAGTAGTTGGAAAATCATGATTCTCAATAACATAAAGCGGAATACCATTGTCCAGCTTGGTGGAATCAATCAGTGGTTCAACTGGTCTGGGTGCAGAAGCATCTTCCAGTTTTGGTTTATATAATTCTTCTACTGGTGTTTTCTCTTTTTTGAAAATATTGGCAATTCCGGAGAAAAGTCCACCTTTGTCCTCTTTTCCGCTTTTGGCTTGAGTGGTGTCTTTTTTCTTTTCCTTTTTATCCTTTTCCACATTCAATTGAATTTCTTCAGCAGATCCTTCGGTTGTATCAGGAAAGGAGTAACAGACAAATAGATTTTCCGGTGTCAGATATTTTTCAGTTACATCCATGATATCCTGTTTGCTAACTTCTTGAATTTTTTCAGTCCATTCATTAATGAAACCCCAGTCACCAAAATAATTCTCATAAGTACCAATCTGTCCACCGATTTGGCTTATGTATTGATCACCGGTGATCTCATCAAATTCGATCTTATTTTTCATTTTCTGCAGGTCATAATCTTTGACAGGATAATTTTGGAGGCTATCAATTTCTTCCCAGATAATTTTTTCGACTTCTTCAATAGTTGCCGATTCCAGCAATTTGGCAGTAAAACCAATTGAGCGAGGGTCTTTACTAAAGGAGAGTCCGCCACCAACCATCGTACAAAGTTCCTCTTCACGAACAAGGCTTTTGTATAATCTAGATGTGGCAGAGCGACCACCTAGTATTTTTCCAGCAACATACAGAGCAGGTCCGTCTTCATGATTACGAGTGGGAGCGTTGAAATACATTTTAATAGATTCACTGGTAATATCAGAATGTTTAAATTCTAGAGTTTTTTTACCATTAGAATTTACACGACGAAATTCTATATCCGGCAATTCTGGACCAGCAGGAATATCACCATAGTATTTTTTCACTTTTTTGAGAATTTCTTCTGTCTCAAAATCACCACTTAACACCAGAGTTGCATTATTAGGTGTATAATATTTTTTGTAATAGGCATATGCCTGATCCCTGGCGATCGAAGAAATATCATGCATCCACCCGATTACAGGATCTCGATAGGGATGGCTTTTATAAATAATAGAATTAATTTCTTCACGTCTCTGGCCCTGATGACTATTTTCTGTTCTCTGCTTGCGCTCTTCCTGAATAACTCCGATTTCTGATTCAAATTCTTCAGGATCAAACTTGCATTTATGCATACGGGCAGATTCAATATCAAAAGCCAATTCAATCTTATCCTTTGGTAATAGCTCATAGTAAACTGTGATATCATTAGATGTATAAGCGTTAAAAATTCCGCCATTATCGGAGATCAATTTAGATATTTTTCCTTTGCTGAATCTCTCTGTACCTTTAAACATCATATGTTCAACAATGTGAGAGATTCCTGTTTGACCGTAGGGTTCGTATTTTGCTCCAACATTGTAAGTTAACTTCGAGTAGATCATGGGAGCAGTGTGCATCTCATAGGTTATTACCTTGAGACCATTATCAAGTGTAAACTCTTGAACTTTGGATTCATCCAGAGCATACAAAGGTGCTAGCAACAAACTTAGCAGAATTACTGCGAATAGTGCACGATTCAAACGTTGCTTCATTTTTCCTCCTGAATTAATTGACTATTAAAATTTCTGATTTTAACAATGCAAGGACAGAAAAGCCACGTAATTGAAAAATTTGAATGAAAAGTTTAGACTGAAATATTTTGCCACTTCGAAAGTCCCCGCTGTTAATATTTTCCCCAAAATTTGTTCATGTCATTAACCGATACAAAATAGATGCCATTCTTTTTTCCCTCCAGAGGCAAAAAATTAGAAACAAAGATATCGACAATATAGTCGAAATTTCGACATTTTTGTTGGTATTCGATCTACCCAATATTCCCCCTTCTCTTCTAAAATCAACCTTGGCATAATAGTTGAGGATTGAGAATAGGTGTCAGATCAAAATTTATCTAAGGAAAAATTGATATGAGTGAAAAAATCATTGAATGTAACAACCTTACTCATAAGTATGGTGATTACCTTGTTTATGAGGATTTGAATTTCACAGTAGAAAGAGGGCGCATCTTCGGATTGCTCGGAAAAAACGGAATGGGAAAAACTACTACTATTAATATAATGATGGGTTTCCTGAGGCCGACATCCGGTAGTATTAACATTTTTGGAGAGGAATCGCACAATCTATCTCCTCAGACCCGCACCCGTATCGGGCTCCTACATGAAGGTCATCTTACTTATGATTTCATGACAGTTGAAAAGGCCGAGAAGTTTTTTTCCCGTTTTTATCCCAAATGGGAGAAGAAGTTTTATTATGACTTAATGGATAAGATGGGTATGAATTACGACCACAAAATATCCAATATGTCCTGTGGGCAGAGATCTCAAGTTGTACTGGGATTGATAATGGCTCAGGATCCGGAGCTTATGATTCTTGATGACTATTCCATGGGATTGGATGCTGGATACAGGAGATTATTCATTGACTATTTAAAACATTTTGTCCTTCAGCGCAATACTACAGTATTGATAACATCCCACATTATCCAGGATCTGGAAAAATTGATTGACGATGCCATCATTATGGGTTATCAGGAAATTCTTCTGCAAATGAATATTCAGAAATTCATCAAATCCTTTCATCAATACAGATTTAATTTGCAAGAGACTTCCCTTGAGTTACACAAAGATGATCATATTGCCAATTTCGAGACCCTTGATAATGAATATTGCATCTATTCATTCAAAGATGAAGAAGAAATTGTCAACTACATTAATCAAAAAGGTGTTGACATAAATAAGGAAGATATATCAGAAGTGTCCATGACCCTGGAAGATGCCTTTATTGGTCTAACAGGTAAATATTAATAAGGAGAGTTATGTATCGTTCATTATTTGATAAAGAATGGTTAAAAGTTCGCTGGGTCTTTTTGGCCTATATTATACTTACTATAAGTGTGCTGGTCTATATTGCTTCAGATCTGCGCCATACTTTTGAGATGAAAGGCGCAATAAAAAATTGGCTTGCTATTACAATCCACCATGAAATGTATTTTAGTAGTCTCAGGTATTTACCTATGCTGGGAGGATTTGCTCTGGCAATTTTCCAGTTTGTCCCAGAAAGTTTTGACAACCGCTTTAGGCTGTCATTCCACCTGCCAATTAATGAGATTAAATTGTTACTTTACATGGTGATTTTAGGTTTAGGTGCTATAATTATTGTTGATTTGATTACTATTGGTGGTTTTATTGCTGTCAGCTCTAGTTTTTTTCCTGCAGAAATTGTTTCTGCTTCCTATCAAACTATGATTCCCTGGTTCATGGCTGGTTTGGTAACCTATCTGGGCATTGCTACAGCAGTTGTTGAACCGAACTGGTACTTGAGAATTGTACTTGGGTTGATAACCTATTTCACTGCCTCTCTCTATACTCAGGGGACAATTTATATGCAGTACAATCACGTTCTGGCAACTTATGCCATCCCAATTCTTTTATTAACTATCACAATAATTTTTCCCGGTCATCGTTTAAGAAAGGGTGCCAAATGAATTTAAAGAAATTATCAAGATACGCGATCATATTAGTTCTAATCATTTCAGCTTCGGTCTTTTTACCCCGATTCTATCATAAAATCGTGGATAAAAGCACACGCTCTCCAATCATCTATTATAGTCCCGTTATTGAAAATTTTGCATACTTTCAACATACTGGCGGGCATACGGCATTCAAAGATGGTGAGGGTAATAATTATAGTCGTAAAGGTTATGAAAAATTACTGCCTTTCCTCTATTATCGGGATCTTGACAAATGGGGAGTCCTGCCCGACACTATTCAGGGAGTACCGACTGATATTACTTCCATTCGTCATAATAGTCAGCGAATAAGATTGAGAGCCTACAATTTGGATCAACCGACTATTGATCTTTATCCTCTTTTTGAGAGCCAATCCGATTATACTAATCTCAGCTATCCACCGGAATTATTTCGCATCAATAAACGCATAGAATTTGTCACTGCTCACACCAATAAAATTAACGAAAAGATGTCCCGCCAATTCACCAAAGACCTCAAAGAAAAAGGCTTTGAATTTCCTGCCCAGTTAATTGCTGGAAATCCAACAACCCGCAAACCTTTTGATGAAGGCTATTTTATTGTTGATAATGAAGGTAATGTCTTTCATCTCAAAAAGGTTCAGGATTCACCTCAATGTGTAAAAACACCAATTGATAACAATCTAAATATTCGCAAAATCGTGATCAGTGAATCAGTTCGACGCGAAATATATGGATTTATGATCACTGAAAGTGATGATGTTTACTTGATCAGTTATGACAATTACAAACTTATCAAGTTGCCTTTGAAAAATTATAATCCAGACAAAATGGATTTTTCATTCTATGCTGATCCTGTTTATAGAACTATTAAATATGACGACAATTATAATTACCATGCAGTAGTTTTTGATTCAAATTATACTTTCATTGATTCTATGAAAATATCATTGACACCGGAGGAAGAAAAATTATCAACAAAAGTTAAACAGGCTCTTTTCCCCTTTGAGATAAAAACTATGAAGAGCTTTTCCAGTTTGCTCCATTTTGATCTCAAGTTTCAATCCTGGTTAAGTTTAATTGGAATTCTTATTTCACTAGGTATTGGCATTTTTGTCAAGATAAAACGTAAGGAAAATATCAAGGAGAATTGGTTTGATTTTGTTTTAATTATAGGCGCCGGTATTTATGGTCTTCTGGGAGTAATTTTTATCAAACCGGATATATGGGATTGATTTTACCAGTCTTTTCATCATTCAGGGGCGGGTAGTTATATTCGCCCCCACTCCTCCGGAAAAATTTGCATCACGGGGTATATAATGGATTAATTGTTGTGGGGCAGCAATTAATCCATTTTTTTTATTAATTAGCAGCGTTTATTTTGTTATAGACTGACAATTTTCTTAAATTGCCACGGGATTGGTTTTTCAAATAATAAGGACTTTAATGGGGAAGATGAAATTAAAAAAAATAAATATTAGTCCCTACATGCTTCTTTTTCTTTTCATCATTTTTGTAATTATTCTGGGGCTCTCGCTATATTCCAATTATATATCTCAGAAAAATGCAACTATTGAGATGATGACCCATTCTTCCCATCAATTATCCAGCACAATTCGCAAAGCCTCCCGCAATACTATTATTGCTTACAGGTTGTTTTTACACCATTTTAATGAACAGTTAATCTCTGACCTTCGTTATTTAGATTATCTTGATCTCAATAACGACCTTAATCAGAAAAATTTAACTGAATATGCTCATCAAGAAAGATTTAACGCTATCTATGTACTTGATAAAAACGGAAATGTTGAAATTACCAATACTGATGAAGAAATGCCCGAATTACCTGCTGATACTTACAATGATTTGAATGAGGGCAAATTTAAGAAGAGAACTTTCGATATTCTGCCTGCCAGAAATCAGCAAGAGAAAAGATTTACAGTCGGTATCCACCGGAGTAAAGGTGGCACTATTATTGGGAATATTAAGGCCAGTAAAGTCCTAAATGTTAAGAACATTATCTATATCAACTCACTCCTCGACTCCATTGCAAATAATCCTTCAATCGAATTTATCGCTTTGCAGGATTCCCATCAGGTCCTTCACAAAACTACCGATAGACCTTTGACCAATTATTATGAGGATCCACTAGTTCAGGAAACTTTTCGCACTAAATCCATTCATTATAGAATTTCCCAATTTGATGGCCATAAAATTCTTGAAGTTTTTAACTATCTGAGAATTTTCGATTCTTCAAGATATGTGGTTCAAATTGGTTTAAATTATTCGCCAATTCAAAAAATTCAAAAAAATGCCCTTAAACAGGCTTCATTAAGATTATTCATATTGATCATTATTGGATTTATGATGATAGCTTACTCCATTTCCACCCAGAATGTGCGACTATTACAGAAAAAGAAGGATAAAATAACCAAAGAGGTCTATTCCTTGCAGGCGGATTTGCGTCAGAAGGAGAAACTGAGTGTAATTGGAGAACTGGCTGCCGGAGTTGCCCATAAGATTCGCAATCCTCTCAATGCGATTTCAATGACAATTCAACGGTTGGGCTCAGAATTCAAAGTTAAAAACGATCAATCAGAATACAATTCTCTCCTAAAGATTCTCAATAAAGAGATAAATAATATTGGTGAAATTATAACCCAATTTTTACAATTTTCACGGCCGACTGCGATTTCCCGCTCCCGGACAAATTTGAATAAGTTAACCCAAAAAGTTGTTGATCTGTATTCCGTTAAAGCAGAAAAGCAGAGTATTGATTTGAACTTCAATCCCAATAGCAAAATAATCGCTCATCTGGATGATGATAAGATCAAACAGTGCCTGATCAATTTAGTTGAAAATGCCATGGATGCTATTAACGGTTCTGGAGCCGTCCATATTGATTTGAAGAAAAAGGAACAGGAGGCCGTTCTTATAGTAGAAGATACAGGACCAGGAATAGATGATGAGAACCTCTCAAAGATCTTCAATCTGTATTTTACAACAAAACCTGATGGAACAGGAATTGGGCTTGCCCAGGTTTATAGAATAATTGCTGAACATGATGGCCGTATCGAAGCTGATAGCCCACCAGGAAAGGGCGCAATTTTTACAATCTATTTACCATTAAAGGAAAGCTAAATTATGCCGTCTTTATCAATCCTATTAATAGATGATGATGATTCTCAGCGGGAAGTTCTTTCCGGCTTTATGAAAAAAAACGATTATAAAGTCAGCAGCTATGCCAGTGGTGAAAAAGGACTTGAAGCTGTCAAAAAAAATTATGTTGATCTGGTCATTACCGATTTCAAAATGCCGGGCATCGATGGATTGGAAGTTCTTGAAAAAGTGAAAGAAATCAATCCTGAAATAGCTGTTATGATCATTACCGCTTTTGGTACAATCGAAGATTCAGTCCACGCCATGAAAAAAGGTGCCTGGGATTATTTATCCAAGCCTATTGACCTTGATGAACTCAAGTTCAAACTGAAGAAGTTGAACCAGTATAAAAACTTGTTACAGGAAAATGAAAACCTGCGTTCCCGCCTTTCAGATGAATCAATTGAGTCCGACATCGTCTATAAAAGTTCAGAGATGGAAGAAGTCATCAATATGATCGCCCGGGTCAGTCAAAGCAATGCTTCTGTTCTGATTATGGGCGAAAGTGGAACGGGAAAGGAAATGGTTGCCCGGGCAATTCATGAATCTTCATCCCGTTCTGAAAATCCCTTTGTTCCCGTTAATTGTGCGGCCATACCGGAGACCCTGTTTGAAAGTGAATTTTTCGGCCATGAAAAAGGTGCTTTCACCGGTTCCCATAAAAAACATAAAGGCCATTTTGAAATTAGTGACGGCGGAACATTATTCCTCGACGAAGTTGCTGATATTCCTCTTAATTTTCAGGTGAAATTGTTGCGGGCCTTGCAGGAGAAAGAATTTCAGCGGTTAGGTTCTTCGCAGATCATTAAAACTGATATCAGAATTATCTCGGCGACTAATCAGAACATTAAACAAAAAGTAAAGAATGATGAATTCCGTTCTGATCTGTTTTTTCGCCTGAATGTTATTCCGATTACAATTCCACCTTTACGGGAACGCAAAGATGATATCCCGCTGCTGGTTGAGCATTTCAAAGATAAATATGCCCGGCAAAATGGAATTGATGTCGATAAAATTACCCAGGAAGCTATGGACAGTCTCATGCGCTACAGTTTTCCCGGCAATGTTCGGGAACTGGAAAATATTATTGAGCGGGCTGTGATCTTATCCCGGGATTCAAACATCACCTGTGAAGATATTGCTCTAAAAAATACTCAGGAATTGTGCGAGGATATTGACACCGGTCTGGAGGAGCAGGTGGCCAGTCTGGAAAAAAGTATGATAAAAAAAGCACTCCAGGAAAGCAATAATATCAAAACCGAAGCCGCCCGTAAATTAAAAATTTCAGAGCGAGTTATCCGTTATAAAATTAAAAAATATGATATTAAAGTTTGATCGGTTGGAATGAGTGGATGAATGGATG
>JAIPJV010000121.1 GCA_021734005.1 Fidelibacterota bacterium | reverse complement strand
GATGGTTATGCCAGGAGATAATGTTACCTTTGAGGTAGATTTGATAGAAGAGATTGCAATGGAACAGGGTCTCAGGTTTGCTATCCGAGAAGGTGGCAGAACAGTTGGTGCTGGTGTAATAACTGAAATTATTGAATAAGCAGGTATAAAATGCGTAAGCAAATCGTACTAGAATGTGAAGAGTGTAAAAGAAGAAACTATACAACTACGAAGAATCCCAGAAAGCAGAGTGGTAGAGTTTCTTACAAGAAATATTGTAAATGGTGTGATAAGCGCACTGTTCACAAAGAGAAAAGGTAGAATAAAGTTAGGTGAGTAGCTCAATTGGGAGAGCACCGGATTCCAAATCCGACGGTTGCGGGTTCAAGTCCTGCCTCACCTGCTTTCATCCCTTTTCCCTCAGTATAAATAAACAGGAAATATAGATGTTTAAAAAAATAAAGAAATTTTTAGAAGATGTAGTATTTGAAATGAAGAAGGTCTCCTGGCCATCCTGGGAAGAATTAAAAAGTTCCACTACTGTTGTAATTTCACTGTCCATCTTGCTTACGATATTTCTGTTTTTTGCTGATGCAATCTTTTCAAAAATCATTAATTTAATATTGTAGTCTATTATGAAATGGTATGTATTAAGAGTATACTCGGGTAGAGAAAAAAAGATCAAACATGCTATTGAGATCGAGGCAGAGAATGAAGGTCTCGAAGAGCAGGTAGATAGAGTTTTGGTGCCTTCTGAAAAAATAGCCGAGATGAAAAAGGGTAAGAAAAAAATTAAGAATAAGCTCTTTTTCCCGGGCTATATTCTTGTCCACCTGGAACTGAATAAGCAGACCAGATATTTTATAGAAAATATTAATGGTGTCCTCAACTTTGTAGGGCCAAAGAATGAACCTCAGCCCTTGAGTAAGGAAGAAGTTAAACGGGTGCTTGGCGAAGTTGAGAAAAAAGATGGTCGGGAGGTTGTAAAAGTTCCATTTAAAATGGGAGATCCGGTCAAAGTAGTGGACGGACCGTTTGCTGATTTTCAGGGGGTTGTCAAAGAGGTTAATGAAGACAAAAAGAAATTAAAAGTTAATGTTAGCATCTTTGGACGACCAACCCCTGTTGAACTTGACTTTTTACAAGTAGAACTTGAGAAATAGGTGAATATAAAATGTCAAAAAAAGTACAAACAACAATAAAATTGCAAATAGAAGCTGGAAAAGCTAATCCATCTCCACCTGTAGGGCCGGCTCTTGGTCAGCATGGTGTAAACATTATGGAATTTTGTAAGGCTTTCAACGCCAAGACACAAGAAAAACATGGCTTGATAATACCTGTTGAAATTACTGTCTATAAAGATCGTTCCTTCGATTTTATTACCAAAACACCGCCGGCCGCTGTATTGCTGAAAAAAGCTGCAAATATTGAAAGCGGTTCAGGCGAGCCCAACAAGATAAAAGTTGGCGAAGTTACACAGGACGATCTAAGAGAAATTGCAGAAACCAAGATGCCCGACCTCAATGCTCATACCGTTGAACAGGGGATGAAGATTATTGCAGGAACTGCTCGCAATATGGGATTAGTTGTAAAAGATTAAGGGAATGAACTCTATGAAAAAGTCAAAAAGAGTTGTAGAAAACAATAAAAAAGTCGATAGGACTAAAGAATACGATATAAAGGAAGCTCTTAACCTTTTAAAAGAAACTCAGACAGTTGATTTTGATGAAACTGTTGAGCTCCATATCAATCTGGGTGTAAATCCCAAATATAGTGACCAGAATGTAAGAGGAAGCGTCGTATTTCCGAATGGTACAGGTCAGGATGTATCTGTCCTGGTGATGACAAAATCCAAAGTTGATGAAGCCAAAGAAGCTGGCGCTGATCACGTTGGATTGGAAGAATATATTGAAAAAATAGAAGATGGCTGGACTGATGTAGACTATGTAGTTGCAACACCCGATGCTATGGGAGATATTGGAAAATTGGGACGGATACTCGGTCCAAGAGGATTGATGCCCAATCCTAAAAGTGGAACTCTGACCAATGAAGTCGCCAAAACCATCAAAGAACTCAAAGCCGGAAAAATAGAATTCAAAGTTGATAAGTTTGGTGTGCTGCATGTTCCGGTTGGAAAGATCTCTTTTCCCGCTAATAACCTGGAAGAAAATATTAATACGCTGATGGAAGTTGTAATGAGTCAAAAACCAAATGATCTCAAATCAACTTATCTGCAAAAGATAACTCTGAGTTCTACAATGGGACCGGGAATTAAAGTCAATAGATCCTTTGTAGCCTAATTTCAATTACCGGAGATTTAATATGCCAAATCCAAAAAAAGTTAAATTTGTTGAAGAATTAAACGATAAATTTGAAAAAGCCAAAGCCATCTACTTTACAGACTATAAAGGTATGGATGTAGAAACAACTAATAATCTCCGTTCTGAATTTTTTCAGAATGAGATCGATTATAAAGTAGCCAAAAAGACACTGACAAGAAGAGCTGCCAAACAGGCTGGTTATGAAGATATTGATGAATTAATTGACGGCCAAATGGCGATTGCTTTTACCTATGATGACCCTGTTGTACCTGCTAAATTGATTACAAAGTTTGTCGAAGACAATGAACTGGAATCTCTGAAAATTACAGGCTGTATTTTTGAAGACGAATATTTTGGTCCTGATAAGGTTGATCAGATCAAAGATCTGCCTACAAGAGATCAACTCATTTCCAAATTTGTTGCTACTCTGAATGCACCAATGGCCAAACTTGTCCAAACCCTGAACGCTTCCATGTCCAATATGGTCAATGTATTAAATGCTTTAAAAGATAAAAAAGAAGAATAAACGTTTAAATGTATAGATTAAACAGGAGGTTAGAAGATCATGGCTGAAATAAAAAGAGCTGATGTTCTAGAATATCTTGAAAATGCCAATATGCTGGAAATTTCCGAGCTGATTTCGGAAATTGAAGAGAAGTTTGACGTAGAAGCTGCTGCTCCAGTAGCCGTTGCTGGTGGACCTGCAGCTGGTGGAGAACAAGAAGCCGAAGAAGAACAGACCGAGTTTGATGTTATTCTCAAAGATGCAGGCTCAAAAAAGATCAAAGTGATCAAAGAAGTCCGCTCAGTAACCAACCTTGGTTTAAAAGAAGCAAAATCACTTGTTGACGAAGCTCCTAATCCTGTCAAAGAGGGAGTTTCCAAAGAAGAGGCAGATGAACTCAAAGAAAAACTTGAAAGTGTTGGAGCTACAGTAGAATTAAAGTAATAAAACACTTTTAAAAATATGACCAAACAGGCCCCCTTAAAGTGATTTAAGGGGTGCCTGCTATTGTATTTAATTTATTAGTAAAAAAAGGAGAACGCTGTTGACTTCAAACTACAAAGAAGAAACGAAAAGATACAGCTTTGAAAAAGTTTCTTCTATCCAGGAGATCCCGCATCTTTTGGATATTCAAAAGGGTTCATTTTCAGAATTTTTGCAAAAAAATGCAGCCCCTGAAGAAAGAAATAATATCGGTCTCCAAGCGTCTTTCAACAACATTTTTCCAATTGAAGGTGCCCATGGTAACTACATGCTGGAGTTCAAATATTACACCATTGGGGAGCCACGCTACAATGTTCAGGAATGTATAGACAGAGGGGTTAGTTACACCGTTCCACTCAAAGTTCGACTTGTCCTCCATGTGCGAGAAGAGGATACCGAAAAAGGAGAATACTCCACAGGTATTGAACAGGATGTCTTTTTTGGCAATATTCCCAACATGACCAAAAAAGGCACTTTTGTTTTTAATGGTGCTGAAAGAATCATTGTCAGTCAGATACAAAGATCTCCCGGTGTTTTCTTTGACGAAGGCACCCACTCCAGTGGCAATACAATCTATACTGCTAGAATTATTCCTAAGCGTGGATCATGGGTCGATTTTATTGTTGACCACCGCGACATCATATACACTGTAATTGATAGAAGACACAAATTTCCGGCTACTATTCTTTTACGCGCTTTTGGATATGAAACCAATGAAGAAATTTTGACATTGCTGAATGCCGGAGAACGGATTGATATCAGCACCAAGAAAGCCCGCAAAGAAGCTCAAGGACGTGTTCTTGCTGATAGCCTTGTTGATCCGGAAACCGGTGAAGTTGTTTATGACCTTAAAGATCTTCAGGAAGTCGATGACGAAATTCTGGAGATTTGTGAAGAACATGATATTCAATCATTGCTTGTGTTTACAACAGAAGATGATATAGAACGGCAGGTTTTTGTTAGCACATTCCGCAAAGATTCAGCTACTTTTGACAAAGAATCTGCTCTATACTTTTTATATAAAAATTTGAGAACTGGTGAACCACCTAATATGGAAACTGCTGAAAAATATATAAAACGCATGTTTTTCAGTCCCAAAAAATATGATCTGGGCCGGGTTGGTCGTTACCGCATGAATGAAAAATTTGACCTGGATGTTCCTGTTGAAGACAAGGTGCTCACCAAAGACGATTTTATCGAAATCGTAAAACACATTATTGATATGAAAAAGGGTAATCTTGGTCCTGATGACATTGATCACCTTGGTAATCGTCGAGTCAGAACTATTTGTGAGCAGATGGAAAATCAGTTCAATATTGCACTGAACAGAATGTCCCGAACTATTAAAGAAAGAATGAATCTCAGAGAATCTGAAAATCTGACACCGCAAAATCTGATCAACTCCCGTATTATTACATCTGTGCTCAATACATTTTTTGGTACTGGACAATTGTCGCAATATCTAGAACAAACCAATCCGCTCGCTGAAACCACTCATAAACGCCGTACATCCGCACTCGGTCCTGGTGGATTAACACGAGAACGAGCCGGTTTTGAGGTTCGTGATGTACACTATACCCATTATGGAAGAATTTGCCCGATTGAAACTCCGGAAGGCCCCAATATCGGTCTGATAACCTCTCTTGCTTCTTATGCTCATGTTAATGACCTGGGATTTCTGGAAACACCATACCGTAAAGTCGAAAAACAGAACGGCAAATCCCGGGTAACTGAGGAGGTTCATTACCTTTCCGCTGACGACGAAGATCGGGAAATGATTGCTCAGGCCAATTCCGAGACAAATGAAGATGGCTATTTTGTAAATGATACAGTCCGCTGTAGAATCAAAGGTGAAGTGCCTGTTGTTGATCAATCGGAAGTGACCTATATGGATGTTTCGCCACAGCAGCTTGTGTCAGCATCCAGTGCTCTGATTCCTTTTCTGGAACATGATGATGCCAACCGTGCTCTCATGGGTTCTAACATGCAGAGACAGGCTACTCCTCTTCTCTTCCCTGAAAAACCAGTAGTTGGTACAGGTATGGAATCTACTATTGCCCGTGATTCCTATGCTGCAATTACTTCGCCGAAGAATGGTGTAGTGGAAGAGGTTGATGGTGCTCAAATTACGATCAAGTCGGAAGAAAAAGAAGAGGTCGAACTTGATGAAAATGAAGGCCGCGAAACAATTAGACTGGAAAAATACGCCCGTACCAATCAGGACTCTGCTGTCAATCAAAGACCTATTGTAAAAGAAGGCGATAAAGTAAAAAAAGGTCAGGTCATTGCCGATGGCTGTAGTACTGATCAGGGAGAATTGGCTCTTGGTAAAAACGTCATGGTGGCCTACATGTCCTGGGGCGGTTACAATTTTGAGGATGCTATCATCATTAGTGAACGCCTGGTAAAGGATGATGTATTTACTTCTGTGCATATCAAAGAATTTGAACTCGAGGTTCGGGATACAAAACGGGGCCGTGAAGAATTAACCCGTGAAATTCCCAATGTAAGTGAGGAAGCCACCAAGCATCTTGACAAAGATGGTATAATTCGAGAAGGAGCTCGTGTATCTGATAACGATATTATTATTGGAAAAGTGACACCGAAAGGGAAAACTGATCCAACTCCTGAAGAAAAATTATTAAGAGCTATTTTTGGTGACAAAGCCAGTGATGTGAAAGATGCTTCCAAACGTGGTGAAACTGGTGTTGAGGGAATTGCCCTGAGAACCAAACTTTTTCAAAGAAAAACTCGCCGAACCAGAAAGAAAGATAAGAAAAAGATTGAACAGATTCGCCAGAGAACTTCCGAAAGGCATACAGCCCTTACCAAACGTAGAGACGAAATCCTTATTCGTCTATTGAAAGATAAAAAAGCCCGCTCAATTAAAAATCTAGGTAGAACCAAGACTAAAGTCAGAGCCGGTACAAAACTGACAGAAAAACGTTTGCGTGATCTCAATTTTGATGCGCTCAGTCTGGAATCCGATTGGACAGAAGATGAAGAGACCAATAAAAAGGCCAAAAATCTGTTCAACAACTATTTCAAAATCTCACAAAATATTGATGAAGAAGCTGAAAGAAAAATATACAAGATTAAAGTTGGAGACGACCTTCAACCCGGAGTAATTCAACTGGCTAAAGCCTATATCGCTGATAAGAAAAAGATCAAAGTTGGTGATAAAATGGCTGGACGCCATGGTAATAAAGGTGTAATCTCAATTATTG
>JAIPJV010000120.1 GCA_021734005.1 Fidelibacterota bacterium | reverse complement strand
TATTTATTCGATTGGCATTGTCCAATATCAAATCAATCGATTTCCCAACAGCCTTGGCCCCTGAGTATAGACCTTTGAGTTAGGCCAAAATATTTGTAATTTTAACCTATTAGACGATAATAATAAAAATAAAGCAGGTAAAATAGAGTGTTTGTAGATTACGCAAAAGTTAAAGTCAAGTCGGGAAAAGGCGGCGATGGTGTTGTTGCTTTCCGCCGGGAAAAACATGTTCCCAAAGGCGGACCAGCCGGTGGTCATGGTGGTCGGGGCGGTGATGTATTTGTAATGGCTGATTCCGCATTATGGACATTGCAGGATGTGAAATACCGCAAAAAATATGAAGCCGGTAATGGACAAAGTGGGGGTGGTAATCAAAGAACTGGCGCTAATGGAGATTCAGTAACTATCAAAGTTCCCGTTGGAACAGTTATAAAAGAACAGAAAACCGATCAGGTTGTGGCTGATCTGTGTGAAGATGGCGAAGTGGTCAAAATAGCCGAAGGCGGAAAAGGCGGCCTGGGCAATTCTGCTTTTGCAACTTCTACTAATCGAGCGCCCCGCAAATCCACTCCCGGAAAACCGGGCCAGATCCGCAAACTGATCTTTGAACTCAAAATCCAATCCGATGTTGGTCTGGTTGGTTTACCAAATGCCGGAAAATCGACTCTGATCTCCCGGCTTTCCAATGCCAAACCCAAAATTGCGGAATATCCTTTTACAACCCTTACTCCCAATCGGGGAATTGTTAAATATGGTGCTTACCAAAGCTTTTTAATGGCCGATATCCCCGGTTTGATCGAAGGTGCTCACAAAGGTAAAGGCCTGGGTCATCGATTCTTGCGTCATCTGGAGAGAACCAAGCTGCTGGTCTTTCTCATCGAGATAACCGATGAAAATCCGGAAGATACCTATGAATTGCTCAACAATGAATTGAATCAGCATCTTGAAATTTTTCGGGATAAACCGCGCCTGGTCCTTTTTTCTAAAAATGATATTATTGATGAAGACACAAAAATTGAGTTTAATAAAGACATTCCCTTTATGAGCATCTCCTCAGTGACCGGTGATGGTCTGGAACAATTCGTCGACCGTGTGGTTGAAATACTTGGAGACAAAAAGAATGGATAAACGAACTGCTGCTCTAACATTGCTATCAATTGAGTCGCTGGGTCCCCGGCGGGGCTTAATTTTGGTCTCAAAGTTTGATAAACCAGCCGATATTTTTAAGGCCAGCTATCGAGAATTAAAAAGTATAAAAGGCATTACTTCCAAACTAGCCCGCAATATTGTAAAAGGCGGAGATAAGGAATTCGTGGAAGAGCAAAAGACTCTGCTCGACCGCAGTCCTTTTGATGTTATTACAATTTTTGACGATGAATATCCTGAGAATCTTTATAATATTTATGATCCGCCCCTGGTTTTGTACAAACATGGTGATTTTGTCGATGCTGATCACGATGCGATTGCTTTTGTGGGAACCCGAAAATGCACAAAATATGGTAAACAGGTTACCGAGGCTCTGGTCAAAGAACTGGTCAGGCGCAAAATCACAATAGTCAGCGGCTTTGCCCGGGGCATTGATACAACTGCCCACCGCACTGCTCTGAAGAATAATGGACGCACAATCGCAGCGCTGGGGAATGGTGTAGATAAAGTCTATCCCCCTGAAAATCGGGAACTCCGCAGCGAACTTGTTAAAAATGGTGTTTACTGTTCAGAATTCGCTCTGGGAGCCCGTCCTGAGGCACAAAATTTTCCCCGTAGAAACAGAATTATTTCCGGTTTGTCACTGGGAACAGTAGTAGTAGAGGCCGGTCAAAAAAGTGGAGCCCTGTTGACCTCTAATTACAGCATCAATCAAAATCGGGAAACTTTTGCTGTACCGGGAAAAATAACCAGCCGGACCAGTAAAGGCACCAATCAATTAATAAAACAGGGCGCAAAACCAGTTCTATCCGTAGAAGACATTCTTGAAGAAATTGAAAATCTACGCAAATATCCAGAAAAAGAGCGCCAGCTGAAAATTGAATTTAATTTTACTTCCGATGAACAAAAAATTTACGATTCTCTTACTTTTGATCCTCTGCATATAGATGAATTATCCGAAAAAACCGGATATGATACCCATGAAGCCCTTTCCACTCTGTTGAATCTGGAACTCAAAGGAGCAGTCAAACAATTTTCCGGGAAAATGTTCGCTAAAATTGGAAACTTTCAATGAGAAAATATTTTTTTGCTAGCCTTATCTTTTTTTCGATTGTCCTGCTGACTTTTCGGGCAGCCGGTCAGAATAATTTGGATGAGGAGTATCAGCCGGTTCGAATTTATGATCTCAACGACTGGATCAGCTTCAAAAACAGCAATCACCCCACCAGTCTGGCTGTTGGTAAAGATTTTATTTATTTTGGCACAACTGGTGGAATAGTTCCGTATAATTTTTATAGCAAGCGCTTTGCTGAGCCCTATTCGGTGAGCGACGGACTTGTCAATGACAATATTCAGGCTGTCTATTATGATAAAAACACAGATTATTTATGGGCCGGTCACCCAGGTGGAATTAGTTATCTGACACCGACTGGTGATCAATGGATATATCTGAGCGCTCAAGATGTTATGTCTTCAGCCAATTCTATAACCAGTATCGGCACTTATAAAGATTACATCTATGCAGTGGCTTCCGGTGGTTACATTTTTCGAGTTAGCCGCATACCGGGACAACTTGACTATGTGCCGGAAACCAATTTATCCAAATTGGACATTGACTGGAATATTTCAAAAAACGATCCTCTTCCGGTGATTAATAATTACTTTTTTCATCCCAATAAATACGAATTGATTAAAGATGGGAAGATCATTGGCCCGGAATTGCGGGAATTCAATGTTTCTCTTTTTTACTCCGATGTTCGCCAGAACATTTATGGCGGAGTCTGGAATCTAGGCCTTTTAACAGGTGATAGCAATATTCAGACTCTGGCCTTGCATCCTTTTGGGCCGCTCAATAATTCCATCAATGCAATCACAAAAATTAAAAATGGCTTCTGTCTGGCCAGTAGCCGTTCCGCTCGTTCTCCTGAAAGATCAGGTATTACCTTTTTTTATCCCCGTGATCTGGAATGGGAATATGTGGAGCCCCGTTTCATAAGTGGTTTTCCTTCCCAGGTGATCAATGATGTGGATTATAATAATCGGCAGCTCTGGTATGCAACCAATCAGGGCATCACAATTAATAATCGCAAAAATGGCGGTTATCACAAACTCACAGTTCAAGATGGTTTGATTGGAGAACATATTTACACTATTTCTCTGGAAGATAGTCTGGCTTGGGTCGGATCTCAACTCGGCCTCAATCTGGTCTATACAGGTCAGTACAGTGTCCACAGAGTTCATTTGACTCCTGATAAATTTCACACTAAAATTTTAAAAATAAAGATCGGCTCAAAAGATGTATGGATTGGAACAGATAATGGACTCTATTCTGTCAATCGAGACGACCATAAAGTCAAACACTATGATACTTTTGGCGAGCAAATCAAATTAAAACAACCGGTGGTTTCATCTTATCCTGCTATTGCTACTTCCGATTCCCTTGTAATCGCCTATGGATACAATAGTTTTCTCAAACACAATTTGAAGAAAAACGAATGGTCGCAATTACCCGATCTCCCAGAAGTTAATATAATTTATGACCTGGCTCTTTACGAGAACTATCTCTGGGCCGGCACTGATAAAGGCGCTTTTCTAATAAATCTTGATAATAACTCACAAGAGCATTATACTAAAGTAGATGGACTGGCAGGTATGCATGTCTATCGTGTAATTATTGAAGACGAGGATGTCTGGTTTGGAACCAATCAAGGATTAACTAAATATTACTGGAAAAAATATGCATTCACAGAAAATTAAACAATTTATATATTTTTTATTGATAATTGTGCTGGTCGCACCGGCTAGAGCACAAATTTTTGGCTTTTCTGAAAAAAAGGAAGAACCTCAATTTTCTTATAAGATCACACCATTCCCCCAGATTAATCGGGATTCTGTTAGACTGGAAATTACAATAAAAATACCCTATTCCTCTATTCAATTTCTCAAGGACAATGACAATTTTCAGGCTCATTTTGAAACCAGTATTTATATTCACAATTCCAAAGATGAAGAAGTAGCCACCAGAATTGAAGATCACAAAGTAAAAACTGAATTATTTCAGAAAACTAACTCTTCCCACCATCAAAAAACAATAAAAGAAAACTTTTCAGTTCTACCCGATAATTATAAAATCACTATAGTCTTAAATGATTTTGAGACCCAGGAAACCCATATCCAGGAAGAAAAAATAAAATTAGAAGACTATTATGATGCTCCCATAACAATGAGTTCTATAAATATCATTGAAAAGGATACCGATTCTCTGGCAGATTCCACCCAACTGGCGATTTCCAATACACTGGTAGATACTTCCAATAAATTCCTGATAGCCTTTCACATACTTTCTGATGGTGGAAAAGGTGAAATTCAATACGCTATTTTTGACACTCAAAATAAATTTGTAAAAGGGAAAAAGTTCCTCGATGAGTTCAGAGATGGAATTACCAGAATTTTTATTCCGGTCACAAAAGAATCACTGCTCTATTCTAAATATAAATTAAAGATAACAGTCAAGCTTCAGGGTGAGAAAGTGGAACAGGAGACCTGGTTTAGATTGCGCTGGGTAGGCATGTCTAACTATATTAACGATTTTAAAAATGCTATTGAGCAGCTGGCCTACGTGGCCTCGACCCGTGAAGTCAATAAAATATCACGGGGGGATAGAGAAGAGCGCAAACAAAAATTCCTCAATTTCTGGAAAAGTAAAGATCCCACTCCCGGAACCGATAAAAATGAACTCATGATCGAATATTACCGGCGGGTTTATTTTGCCAACCGCAATTTTTCAGAAGGTAGAAAAGGCTGGAAAACCGACCGGGGACGAATTTACATTATTTACGGGCCACCGGATAATGTTGACCGACATCCCTTTGAACTCAATACAAAACCCTATGTAGTCTGGCATTATTATACTATCAACAAAACTTTTTACTTTGTCGATGAAACCGGTTTTGGTGATTACCGGTTGGTCAATCCCTATGATTCTTATTATTAATAGGAACATTATTGAGAAAACGACTAAAAATAGCAATCATTCCCGGCGATGGTGTTGGTCCGGAACTAATGGATCAGTGTTGTCTGATTCTGGACGAACTCAATAAAAAATATAACCTGAAAATCGAATACAATACTCTCCCCTATTCTTCTGAATATTATCTAAAAAATAATATTATCCTTCCTGAAGACCGCATGGAAGAAATTAAAAAAGATTATCACACTATGATAATGGGACCGCTGGGAGACAGCCGCATTCCCGATGCTATTCATGCCAGGACTATGATCAACAATATTCGACAATATTACAATCTCAATTCCGCTATTCAGCATGTCACCTATTATCATGATAATATTTTGCCGCTCAAAGAAATTCCTGAAGACAATTTTGATTTCTATATTTTCCGGGAAAACATCGAGGGTTTTAACCTCCATTTTGTAAAAAACAGTCCCAAAGCCCAATATTTGAATATTTCCGATGATAGCAATATCTACACCCGCAGCAATCTGGAAAAATTTTTAAATTCATCCTTCAAATATGGTCAACGGCTCAATAAAAAGAAAATATTTCTCGTCCTTAAAAAATATTATTTCCCTAAAACCAATAAATTGTGGAGCAATGTATTTGAAAAAGTAGCAGAAGATTATCCTGATATAGAAACCCGGATCATTTCAACTGAAATGACAATCTATTATTTGTTAAATAATCCGGCTCTTTTTGATATTTTGATTGCTCCTGATGTGTTTGCTGATCAACTTATGACCCTGGGAACTTTCTTAATGGGCGGTTTTGGCATGTCCTTTTATTTAAATTATGGCACTGAATCGCTCCCTGTTTTTCGGATTTTGCACAAGCCAGCTCACAAATATAAAAACACCGGCCAAATTAATCCAATTGGTACTATCAGAGCTCTGCAACATATGCTGGACCATTTTAATATGAAAAAATCCGCCCGGGTAATAGACCACAGCATTAGAGAACTTTTCAAAGCTAACAAGGCCACAATTGATCTGGGCGGACTTTTAGGTATTCAGGAAACTGTCGATCATATCCTTGATTCCATCGACAAAGCATAAAATTCTACTCCCATCCACTCATCCAACCATCCACTCATCCAACCATCCAATCATCCAATCCAACCTTACACCGATCCATTCAAAGCAATCATTACCAGCATTATAATTGCCAGAGCAATTTTGGTCAGCTTACCTCCTGCTACACCTGTGAAAGCGCCGATTCCAATTTTAATTGCCCGATCCCTGTCATAATTCTCCAGATATTCGATCAAAAAAGCTCCCACAAAAGCGCCACCCAGGGCACCAATTAATGAGCCAATCACTGGAAAAATACCAGTGCCAATCTCGGCTCCGACAATACTACCAATTACGGCACCAAACATGGCTCGTTTTGAAGCACCTGAGCGTCGGCTGCTGACTG
>JAIPJV010000119.1 GCA_021734005.1 Fidelibacterota bacterium | reverse complement strand
AATAAAGGCAACTATCTGATTATCAGTAACTGAACTGGCAAAAATTCCAATAGCAGTATAAGCACCACCCAGTAGAAGCAAGCCAATATATCCACAAATTAGAGCACCGACATCAACGTTGTTGCCAATCATTAAAACAGTAAAAAGCTGAGTAAAAGTGAACAGAAGAGCGATTCCGATAAGTGCCACACTGGCAAGAAATTTACCAATCACAATTTCACTATCAGAAATCGGCATAGTAGTCAAAAATTCAAGAGTACCATCATTTTTCTCTTCAGCAATCAGATTCATCGTAATAGCCGGAATAAAAGCCAGGTAAATGATGGGTACAATACTGAATAATTGCCGCAAGCCGGATTGATTTATCAAAAAGAAAGTATTCATTGAAAACCATCCAGCTAAAAGCAGAAATACTATCAAAGTTATATAAGCAACTGCGCTGTTAAAAAAGGATGATATTTCTTTTTTGTAGATCAAACCAATATTAGTTTTCATGGGAACCTCCTTGTTCAACAGTAAGTTTACGAAATACATCTTCGAGACTTGTTTTCGAGCGACTCATTTCAAGGATTTTCCATTTATTGTTGACCGCATATTCAAAAATATCTTCACGAGGATCAATTGTATTGGGATATTCCAGAACAAGATTGAATTGATCTTCGCTTTCTTTGAGGTCAACAACTTTAATCTTATCATTAATGGTTGGAATGTCTTCCAGTTTGGTCGTATCAGCATCTTTGAGTTCCATTTCCAGAATTGTATCGCCTCGGAACTTGGCCATCAATTCATCTAAAGTACCATCAGCAGCGATTTTCCCTTCATTAATGATTACCATTCGGTCGGCAGTAGCCTGAATTTCCTGCAAAATATGGCTGGAAATTAGCACAGTCTTTTTCTTGCCCAGAGTTTTGATCAGTTCCCTGATTTCGGCTATCTGGTTAGGATCAAGACCGGAAGTTGGTTCATCCAAAATCAGAATTCTGGGATCATGGATAATTGCCTGTCCCAGACCAACTCTTTGCTTATAACCTTTTGAAAGAACACCAATTTCCCTGTGGACAACTTTTTGCAATCCACAGATTTCAACAACCTCATCAATCCGCCTTTTTATACTGGCGGGTTCAATCTCTCTAACTTTGGCAACAAATTTCAGGAAATCAAAAACTGTCATATCCTCGTACAGAGGATTGTGTTCGGGCAAATAGCCCAGATGTTCCCGAATCTCATAGGAATCATCAATGACATTAAGGTCATCTACATAAATATTCCCTTCGCTGGGTGCCAGAAAGGAGGTCATTATTTGCATTGTTGTAGTTTTTCCTGCCCCATTCGGCCCCAAAAATCCGAGAATTTCGCCGTTTTCTACCTGAAAATTGATGCTATCCAAAGCCAGAAATGATCCATAATACTTGGTTAAGTTATCAATTCGTATCATAGACACTCTCCAATTTTCAATTTTAATTTAACAACTGCTAAAAAAGTAGCTCGATAATATACAAATAAAATCAGAAAATGTTCCAGAAAAAAAATAAATTTTTCCCAATTTTAAGGAAGGAGATTTGATCTAACCTTGATTAGTTCGGTTATTTTATATTTTGGCCGATCACAATTATAAATAAGAGGATTTAAACCAAAAGTATATTCTTTTAAAAAATAGTTTTCTATTTCAAACAGTTCTTACAATGAACTTACATCAGATTCCGGGACAGGCGGCTTTGACTTTGTCACTAACACCACTATCGCCATAATCTTTCTCAAAATGCTCAGCAAATTCGCTCGCTAATTTTTGGGCTCTTTGCCTATATTCATGTTTATCATGCCAGTTTCTGATCGGAAATAATATCTTCCCATTATCGAGACCGGGGCAACTGGTTGGAATATTGACTTTGAAAATCGGATCCTGCTCATATTCTACATTTTTTAGATCGCCATCAATAGCAGCATTGACCATAGCCCGGGTTTTATCGATATCAATTCTATGCCCAATGCCATAAGGCCCATTAGTCCAGCCTGTGTTGATCAGATAGACATCAGTTCCGAATTTTTCCATTTTTTTACCAAGCATGGTTGCATATTTATTGGGATTACAGGGCATAAAAGGAGCACCAAAAAAGCGGCTAAATGTGGTTCTGGGCTCCACGATACCGGTTTCAGTGCCCGCCAGCTTGCTGGTATAGCCCATCAAAAACCAGAGCATCGCCTGTTCCTGATCAAGTCGGGAAACTGGTGGTAGAACGCCATTAGCATCGGCAGTCAAGAATAGAATCGTTTGAGGATGATCTCCAACTGGATCTTCTTTGATATTTTTCAGAGCATCGAGAGGATAGGATGAACGTGAATTGGGAGTGAGGCGGTCATCACTTAGATCAAAACTGCCATCAGGATACATCATAGTATTTTCTATAATGGTATTTTGTTTTTCCACTTCATCGTGATGAAATGTCGCATCGTAGATTTCAGGTTCTTTTTCCCGATCAAGATCAATCAATTTGGCATAACAGCCATTCTCAAAATTAGCAATTCCGCTGTCTGACCAACCATGCTCATCATCGCCAATCAATTTTCTTTGGGGATCGGCTGACAATGTTGTTTTTCCTGTTCCTGAAAGTCCCAGGAGAAGGGCAGTATCACCATTCTCACCTTCATTTGCAGAACAGTGGAGAGGCAAAATACCCTCATGGGGTAAATAATAATTATAGATCGTAAATATTAACTTCTTCACACTTCCCAGATAAGCAGATCCAATTATAATTCCCATCCTGCGATCAAGGTCCATGGCGACTGCCATGTGCGATGTCTCACCATTTTCAAGTTGACGCAGGCGGCCCTCATATTTTCCATTCGATAATTTTTCATCAGGAAATACAATCAGATAAAAGGGCTTGTCAGAAAACATACTTTTGCCACTCTTATTTTCACGAAACATATTCAGTGAAAATCCTGCATACAGAGCTTTATCCGTGATAGTCGTAACCGGTAATGACCAATCCGGATCTGCTCCAACACATCGGTCGGTTCTATATATTGCTTTTTTATTGTTTATCATCTCCCTGGCATCGTCAAAAAGCATATCAAAAGTCGATGGCTGAATTGGAATGTTATATTCCGAAGTCCAGTCAATTTTATCCTGACTTTCCGGCCGTTTGACAATTACAGTATCCTCGGGACTTCGGCCAGTTGAATCAGGCCTGTGCCAGGTGACAAGAGCACCACAGGGCGCTTTAAGCGCCTCTTTGTTTTCCAGGCTCATTCGATTAAGTCGTGATCTGGCAATATTGTCAAAAACTTGATCTTGCTTAGAGATTACACTCTCCAGTTTATCATGCATTTTATAAATCATGATAACTCCACTTTTTAAATAACCCTCTCAGAACAGGTTATTATAACCAATTCTATACCAAACTATCTTTTTATTTATTAACCACTGTATTTTCTGAATTTAAATACTTTTTGACTACTCTCTATTTATTTTTAATTATTAAAACTTGGAATATTTTTTTCCTGTTAATAATAAAACGTCAATTTTATTAAATTTTTTGATTATGACATTTTGTCGTAATAAGGCGGATGGCATAACTTTGGTTACGATTAATATGCTCTTATATATAATAATTGTAATTCAAAATTAATAAAGGAGAAAGTCCCATGACAAAAGGTAAGGAACAACATGCTTTTAGAGCAGAATTAAGTCAGCTGTTAGACTTAATAACCCATTCTCTTTATAAGCACCCGGAAGTATTTTTGCGAGAACTTGTATCGAATTCTTCCGATGCTCTTAACCGCCTGCGTTTTCGCAAATTAACTGATAAAAATATTCTCAATCCGGATGCTGATCTGGAAATTAGAATTGATACTGATGAAGACAAAAAAACATTTTCAATCGAAGACAGCGGCATTGGAATGACCAAGTCTCAACTGATTGAAGATATTGGAACAGTTGCTAATTCTGGAACCCTTAAAAAGATCAAACAGATAAAATCCCAGGGCGGAGAAATTGATGCTGATATGATCGGAAAATTTGGTGTTGGTTTTTATGCAACCTTCATGGTAACCGATCAAGTTATAATTGAAACAAGATCAGCCGAACCCGGTGCAAAAGCATGGCGCTGGATTTCTGATGGAAAAAGTGGCTACACAATCGAAGAATGCGATCGAAAAAAACGGGGCACAAAGATCAGTTTTAAATTAGATGATGAATATGAAGAATTTAGTGACAATGCCCGTGTTAAGAATATCATTAAAAAATATTCCAATTTTGTAGATTTCCCAATTTATATTAATGGTGATCGGGAAAACACAATTCAGGCTTTATGGAGAAAGAAGGAAGATCAATTATCAGAAGATGATCTCAATGAATTTTATAAATTTGTAACTATGGATTATCAGGATCCTCTTGGTTATCTTCATCTCAGTCTGGAAGGAGTCGTCAATTTCAAAGCTCTCCTTTTTGTACCATCCCGGGCGCCTTATGATCTTTTTCAGGATATTCAGGACAAAAAAGGCCTCCATCTGTATGCAAATCGAGTATTCATCCAGGATGATGCGGGCAATGAATTGTTACCTGAATATCTAAGATTCATAACTGGTGTTGTTGATACTGAAGACCTGCCCCTTAATGTTTCTCGTGAGACCACTCAGCACAGTCCGGCCATGGCCAAGATTAAGAACATTCTCACAAAAAAGATTTTGGGAATACTAGAAGATTGGTCTGAAAATAATCCCGGCAAATATGAAAAATTCTTCAAAAACTTTGGTCCCTTATTCAAAACAGGATTAAATACTGATCTCAACAATAAAGACAGGATCATGAAATTGCTGCGCTACGAATCGACAAATACCAACAAAGGTGAATACACTTCTCTTGATGATTATATTGAACGGGCTGATGATGATCAGGATGAAATTTTCTACATCACTGGTGACAGCCGGGAAATAGTTGAGAAAAATCCCAACCTGGAGTACTTCATAGACAATAATATTGAAGTTCTATATTTCATCCATCCTGTTGATGCTATTTTTTCCAGTTCTCTGGATGTTTATGAAGGCAAGGAATTCAAGTCTATTGAAAAAGCCGACATCGATTTTGACAAATCCGATTCCAAAAAATCTGATGATAAAGAACAACTTTCCGGCAAACCGCTTGAGTCTTTAATCGAAGTTTTCAAAGATACGCTCGGTGACAAAATCGAAGATGTAAAAGCTTCAAAACGACTGGTAAGTTCACCTGCCACCCTGGTAGTCGGCAAAGATGGTGTTGATCCTCAGGTAGAAAGGATGATGAAGATGATGAATCAGCAGGGCGGTTTTGATCAAAAGAAAATCCTGGAGATCAATCCCGGACATCCCATTATTAGGAATCTGAATCGCCTCAATCTGGGAAGCAGTACTAATGAAATTCTCAGAAAATCGATCCTACAACTTTATGAATCTGCTCTTCTAATGGATGGTAATCTTGAAGATCCTGCTGAATTTGTAAAACGCATGAATGATCTCATGGAAAAAGCGACTGAATAATCGTTCTTGAAAATCATAAATAGATATGGGGGCTTTAGGAGCCCCCATTTTTATTTTTTTTGATAATGTTCTGAAATAGCTGGTTTTTATTGCAATTTTCAGAATTTTTATCAGATATATTTAATAGTTGAGTCTTCTGAAATATTTACAAAGACATTCGTTTTAAATATTTCTATAAACAAAAAAAGCCTGACCATAAAGATCAGACTTCATTAAGATCTAATTTTTCCTATGTTAATCTAAGAAAGCTGCTTAATATGACGGGAAAGTTTGGATTTTTCGCGGGCAGCTTTGTTTTTATGGATAATCCCTTTTTTGACCATTTTGTCGATCAGGGAAACCGTATCAGACATAGCTTCTTTTGCTTCTTCCCTATCTTCCAGGGCCATAAAATTCTTTATTTTATTTTTCATCATTGTTTTAAAATGACGGTTCCTTTTACGGGCTTTTTCTGATTTGCGGATCCTTTTTTGAACCGATTTTGTTCTTGGCATATAAATCCTTTCATTTTATTACTTTTTAGTATTATCTTTTATCTGACAAAAAGCAAGGAAATTTATGTATCTTATTAATTAATATCAAAGAAAAACATGTTTTTTTTATTCCTTCTATTAAAAATAATGGCCTTTTTAGCGCTTTTTTTTCTGATTTTACTTTTCTTTCTGATTTTTGCTAAAACCAGCCTTACCTTATCCTTCAAAGGCGATGATAAAAAATATATCGCCATTCAATTATATAATTCAAACATCATTAAAATGCTCAGTTTCCGATATTTTCTGACGACAAATCAGAAACAATTTAGATTCTTAAATATACCCATACAAATTCAGCCGCAGAAAAAAACCGAACAAAAGAAACGTGAAAAAAAAGTTACATCCAAAAGTAAAAAGCCTGGCCCAGTGACCATCCTGGAAATATTTGAAAAAAAGGATTTTTTCAAATCCATTATCAAAAAATTCTATGATCGAATTGAGAATATCAAAGTCGATGGCGATCTAACAATCGGCCTGGGCGATCCATATCAAACCGGTTTAATGCTAGGTTTTTATAATTCAATTTGGTATATTATACCGCAGATAAAAAATATTTCTATAGAGCCTGATTTTTTTAACTATCGGATGGACGG
>JAIPJV010000118.1 GCA_021734005.1 Fidelibacterota bacterium | reverse complement strand
AATGGATCGATCAATATTTCATTTCAGAATCAAAGATTTTCCAGTCCAGACTGAGCGTCTGATCGATGCTGAGCTGCGGGACACTCCCTTGGCCATAGTCTCTTCTAATCATCAGAACGGAACTGTGGTAGCCCTATCCCGTGAAGCCCGTTTGGAAGGACTGTATCATGGAATGCGCACTTCCCGGGCTCGAAAAATGAGTTCCGGAGTACAACTTTTACCCTACAATTCTACTCTGTATTCCCGCATGCATCATTACATCTATAAATTTTTGGCTTCTTATTCACCGATAGTGGAACCAGCCAGTCCGGGCCAGTATTACCTGGATATGACCGGTATGGATAGCATCTACAGAAATTTGGACAATACCGGTTATACCATTACCAAAGAGATAAAATCTAAAGTTGATCTACAGGGACAGCTGGGAATCAGCACAAATAAACTGGTCAGTAATATTTCTACCCAGGTAATCCCGGAAACCATTAATAAGGTGGATCAAGGACAGGAGGCAGATTTTCTGGCTCCGCTTCAGACTCATATTCTTCCGGCTGTTCAGAACAACAGAGTTCGGAAAATAGTAGAATTTCTTTTCCTGCAAAAGGTGCGGGAACTGCAGCAAGTGGTGGAAAATGAGCAGGCTGGTTCTGTCCTGTTTTCCAATAATTATAAACAGCTGGCCATGGAGTCGCATGGCCGTGATAATTCTGCAGTCAAACCGCCTCAATTTCAAGACCACATTATTAAGCAGACTATTTTGTCAGAAGACACCAATAATAGCGATATTCTGGAAGCGGTCATCATTGAACTGGCTGAGCAGCTTGGATTTGAATTGCGCAAAAAAGATCAGGTGGCTCGTTCAGTAATTGTGGAAGTCCATTACGCAGATGGCTACAAAAATTCCCGCAAAGGCCAATTATCCCGCCATAGCAATCAGGCTGTAGTCAAACTGTGTCGTTCACTCTTTGACAAAGCCAATTATCGGCGCAATCGAATCAGAGCCGTGATCCTTGATGCTTCTGATCTGGAACCGGCCTCCCGGCAGATTAATCTTTTTGAGCAACCCAAAGACGATCAAATTTCCCGCACTGTTGACAAAATTAGAAAAGAATATGGCTTCTCGAGCATTAAAACTGCGGCCAGTATGAATATTCCCGATGCCAATAATGGCGCTGGCGTTTTGGCCCGCTCGGGCGCCTGCTGTTAAACTTGATTTTTAAACCAGGGAGCAATTTTTGTTCACCCACCTCAATGTTCACTCGAAATATTCCCGTATGCAGGGAGTTAATGGCCTGCGGCAGATTATGGAGCGGATCAGTGAAATGGGATTTTCGCATTTAGCGCTCACAGAAGTGAATGGTTTGTGGGGCTTTATCCATTTTGTCCAAACGGCCCGGGAATATGATATCGCTCCCATCTGTGGCACAAATTTGATAGGGGATAAGCTGGATGTGATTTTGCTGGTGGAAAATCAAAAGGGCTATCAGAACCTGTGCCGGATTCTTTCAGCACGCCATGAAAGTCAGGAGCAGTTAGTTGAAACAATTATCCAGTATCATAAGGGTCTGTTTGTTCTCACTCACCAGGAACAGGTTGTGCAGAAATTGCATTCCATTGTGCCCAAAACTCATCTTTTTATAGAAATGCGAATAGGGCAGCAGGAGCAAAAATTACGAGAATTATCGCAAAAATATGATCTGGAAACTGTGGCCACAGGCGATGTCTATTTTCTTCATCCTGAAGAATACAAAACCCATAAATTGCTCCGGGCGATCGATAATAATACCACGCTTTCCCGGCTTGACGAAAATGAGTACAAAGGCGGACGCCATTTTCTGCAAAGTGAAAAACAGATTCTGGCCAATTTCCCTAATAGTTCGCAGGCGGTCAACAATGCCTATTATCTTGGGGAAAAATGCAAAACTGACTGGAGTTTTGTCAATACAATTTTTCCCGGTTTGACTTTGAAGCAAAACCATCAGTCCAAGAATAGGCTTCGCAAACTGGTTTATCAGGGCGCTAAAAAGCGCTACGGCCAGGTCAATAAAACGGTTAAAGAACGCATAGAATACGAGCTTTCGATCATTATCCCAAAAGGTTTTGCGCCCTATTTTCTGGTAGTCCGGGATATTGTCAAAAATACAAATTCTGCCACTATTGGGCGGGGATCAGGGGCGGCATCTATCATTAGTTATTGTCTGTTCATCACTCAGGTGGACCCGATTAAATATAATCTGGTTTTTGAGCGTTTTATTCATCCTGAACGGGTGGATATGCCGGATATTGATATTGATTTTCCCTGGGATGAACGCGATGATGTGCTGAAATATGTCTTTGAAAAATATGGGCAGGAGCGTACAGCAATGGTCGCTAATCAGGTCTTTATGAAGCCTCGGTCTGCTGTTCGGGAAACGGGCAAGGTTTATGGCCTTTCCAATCAAGAGATCAAGTCGATTACCAAAAGGCTGGGCTACAGGCGCACTGCAGTTGACCTGCTGGAGATGATCAAAAAGGATAAGCGCTTTCAAAATGTGGATCTTGATGAAACTCTGGAAAAGGTCGTTCGCCAGAGTCAAAAAATTGGCGGTGCCTTTCGCCATCCTTCTGTGCATCCGGGGGGTGTTATCATTGTGCCTCAGGAAATTCGAAAGCATGTGCCTGTTCTCACCGCACCGAAAGGCGTCCAGATCGTTGAATGGGAAAAGGATCAGGTTGAGGATTCCGGTTTGCTGAAAATTGATATTCTGGGAAATCGCTCCCTGTCAGTGGTAAGAGATACAATCAAGCAGTTGCGCAAATTTCGTGATATTGACCTTGATTATCATGAACTGGCTGCAGATGAAGATCAGAAAACCCGGCAGTTGATGGAATCTGGTCAAACAATGGGTGTTTTTTACATAGAAAGTCCGGCTACCCGGCAATTGCTGGCCAAATCCGGACGAGCCGACTTTGAGCATGTGGTCATTTATAGTTCCATTATTCGGCCGGCTGCTAATCGTTATACCAATATTATGCTGGAACGGATTCATGGAAAATCCTGGCAACTGCTCCATCCTGATCTGGAATGGCTCAAGGAAAGCTATGGGATAATGGTTTACGAAGAGCAGGTTTCTATGACGGCCAGGAAGATTGCTGGATTTTCCTATTCGGAATCCGATTATATCAGAAAAGTGATCTCCCGACCAAAATTGGCCCATCGGATTCCTGTCTGGAAGAAAAAATTCGTTAAAGGCGCTCTTCAGAATGGCTATTCCAGAAAATTGGCTTTTAAACTCTGGAATATGATCAAATCTTTTTCCGGCTATTCATTCTGCAAACCCCATTCGGCTTCTTTTGCCCGTTTATCCTTTACCTGCGCTTATTTAAAGGCCAACTACCCAGCTGAGTTTTTAGCCGCTGTAGTGAGCAATCAGGGCGGTTATTATTCAGCCTATGCCTATCTTAGTGAAGCCCGACGCCAGAGTATCGAGATTTTGCTGCCTGATATAAATAGAAGCCATTATCATTACAAAGGCAAGCATGACAAAATAAGAATGGGATTTATGTCTATCAATAATCTGAAACTATCTACAGTCAAAAATATTGTTAAAGTCCGCAAAAAAGGATTTTTTGAATCGCTGAGAGATTTTTTTGAGAGAATGGAACTGGATTTCTCGGATGCAATGGCTCTCACAAATGCGGGCTGTTTTTCTACTCTGGAGCCGGATTTAACTCATAAGGAGATTGCTTTTCAGGTGGCCGGTTATTACCTGCAGGAAAAGCAGGGCACGCGTAAGATTGATTTTGCCAGTCAGGCTAAAAGCCGGCCGCTTTCTGATCAGGAGAGAATGAAGCTGGAGGTCGAATCCTTTGGTTTTCCCGCTACTCAGCATCCTCTGGAACCCTATCTGGAGGTCTTTCAGGGCAAGGTCAAAAAGGCTGAGGGTCTAGACAAATATGAAGGTGAAACTGTTAATTTGCTGGGTGTTTTCATTACTCGCAAAATCACTTCGACAAAGAACAAAAAACGGATGGCTTTTGTGACTTTTGAGGATGAGACCGATATTTATGAATGTGTCATGTTTCCGCAAGTTTTTGAGGAATATGGAGATCTGCTTCACTGGGAGAGTTTGTTTGTATTGCAGGGCAAAGTTGAGCAGGAATGGGGTTATTATACGGTTACGATCCGAAAATTGGGGAGCTTGCCTAAAATAGTTGAAAAAATGACCGGTGAAAAATCGCGTCCGCCTGAAATGAAGACAAAAAAGATGGCCATGATGTAAATGTTATTTTGTTTCTGTTCCTAATTCTTAGATTGTAGAACAACCTGCCAGGTTGTTTTCGGTTCAAAATATTTCGATGATATTCTGGAATGCCAGGAATGGAAGTATTCTAAAATATGGATATAAATACCGACTATGTCGCCCCTACAGGGCTCTACTATCTATTGTTGCCATTTTTCTACAAATATGGCGCCCCTCTGGGGCTTGATTTGGGCAAGGATTCTATTTTTTTGTAATAATGATTTAATCAAAAGAATTCCTCGAGTCTTGCCTCGGGGTAGTTGATTAGCGTACTAAAAAGCACAGCCATGGAAGGCAATAATCAAATGTAAATTAGAAACTGGGATTCTATGATTGGAGCTGCACATATTTGGCAATGATCGTTTTAACGCTGCCGCCTTTAAATTTGATCTTCAGCTTAGAATTTTTGCCGTAACCAATCACTTTCAGGATTTTGCCTTTTCCAAAAATTTTATGCCGCACTATCATACCCGGTTTCGGTTGTTCAAAGGATTTTTTCTTTGAACTGCTTTTTGATTTTGAAGCTTTTTTAGATCGGCTTGGGGAAGATTTTTTTGCTTTGTGTTTTGTTTTTGAAGCAGATTGTGATTTTTGTGAAAAATGGGCAAAACTACCCTGCTCATCAAGGAGTTCGTTTGGTATCTCAGGAATAAAGCGGGAAGGATCCATAATTCGAGTCTCACCGCGAATATTACGGGTTTCTGCAGTAGTTAGATAAGCTTTTTGCTCTGCTCTGGTCAAACCGACATAAAAAAGCCGGCGCTCTTCCGACAATTCCTCCGGGGATTGTTCCCAGCCAACCGGCAGGAGCGTTTCATTGACACCGGCGATAAAAACTATGGGGAATTCCAGACCTTTAGCACTATGAAGGGTCATCATAGAAACGCAGTTGCGCTCATCATCCCAGGTGTCAATATCGGCAACCAGCGAAACTTCCTCGAGAAAGCCTTCCAGAGTAGGTTCTTCATGCTGACTGGAATAATCGGAGATGGCATTGATGAATTCATCGAGATTGGCCTTCTTTTGCTGGGCTTTTTCAGATTTATTTTTTTCCAGATGTTTACGCATTTCAATACCATCAATAAATATACGCACCCATTCTTCCAGAGCCATTTTTTCTTTCAAATTTTGATAGCGTTTGATAAGTTTGTGAAATCTTTTCAGAACCCGTTTTCCCCGTGTACGCAGATCGATGAAATCAAGATGGGAAAGGGCTTCATAAAGAGAAAGGTCTTTCTTCTCTGCAAATTCTTCCAGCGGAGCGAGAGTCTTCTTGCCAATTCCCCGTCTGGGTTTGTTGATAATACGCTTTAAACTGATATTATCTTTAGGATTGGTGAAAAGTTTTAAATAAGCCAGCATATCTTTGATCTCAGCCCGCTCGTAAAATCGAACTCCACCAATAATTGTATTGGGTATTTTATGCCTGTTCAACATCTGTTCAATAACACGACTCTGTGCATTGGTTCGGTATAGAATAGCGAAGTCTTTGAACTTCAGCTTATTTTTGTAAATTTCGCTCTGGATTTTTTGGGCAATCTGCCGGGCTTCATCGTATTCATCCCGGGAACTGATCAATGTGACCTGCTCACCCTGAGAATTATCTGACCAGAGTTTCTTGTCAGCCCTGTCTTCATTGTTTTCAACAACAGCAGAAGCAGCTTTTACAATTGTTTTTGTTGAGCGGTAATTTTGCTCCAGTTTGAAGACCCGGGCATCAGGAAATGTGGATTCAAAAGAAAGAATATTGGAAATATCTGCTCCCCGCCAGCTGTAGATACTCTGGTCATCATCACCAACTACGCAAACATTGTGATGCTTTTTGCCCAGATTCTTGATGAGTTTGAACTGGATATGATTTGTATCCTGATACTCATCTACCAGAATGAATTGAAAAAGGGTCTGATATTTTTCCAGTACCGAGGGTTCTTTCTCAAAAATATCCAGAGGAAGAACCAGAAGATCTCCAAAATCTACTGCATTGGATTTTTTTAATTCTTTCTGGTATTTTGGGTAAATTATTTTTATCAATTCTTCGTAGGTATTATGTTCTTCAGGCTCAAACTCATCTGGCTTAGTGCCTTCATTTTTGAGATTGGAAATTTTATTGAGCAAATTTTTATAGGTGAATTCTTCTCTGTCAATATTGTTTCGGTTGACAATATCTTTAACTAGATTTTTTTGATCAGTGGTATCATAAATTGTGAAGTTGCGGGTATAACCCAGATGGTGGATCTCTTTTCGCAAAAGTCGCGAGCAAATGGAGTGAAAAGTCCCGATATTAATTTGTTTCCCGGCAGTTCCAACTAATTCTTTGACCCGGGCTGTCATCTCATCTGCGGCTTTGTTGGTAAAGGTAACTGCCAGTATATTTTCCGGGCG
>JAIPJV010000117.1 GCA_021734005.1 Fidelibacterota bacterium | reverse complement strand
GTGAAACTGCCACAATTCCTGAAGATGCCGGCTTCCCCCCTGTTTATCGTTCGATCACATTTTCAAACTTTCAGAATGCAAGTTTTTCCAGTGGAGAAATAGTTATCACTGTTAATAATGACCTGGTAGTTGAAATGGGCCGACCAATAACAATCCAATTATGTGAAGAGGTTGATGGTGATACATTAGAACTTTCCGGTATGTCTGCTGAATGGGTAGATGACGGTAGTCAGGGAATTACGCCAGATACAAGTGAATCCCGCTCGATTGATCTGTCTGGAAAACAATTGCCGGGTGATGTAATTGTAAAAATTGAAGGTGTTTTATGTGGAAGTAGACCTGAAACAGTCGACACCTCCGAGGCGATCAACTCATCATTTAATGTTGGCGTTGAGACAAATAATTTGACAGTTGAGTCAGCCACTGCCAAAATTCCACCTCAGGAAATTGACACATCCAATACAATTCAACTCACAGAATCTGATAATAAAGTTGAGGAAGCCACAATTCTTTCCGGTAATTTGAACATAAATATTGGTAATCAGCTGGGTGTTGATGCAGTTCTTCATCTTAATATTGACAATCTTTATGATCCTTCCGGTACTGCTTTTCAGGAGAATATTCCAATTGATGCCAATACCCAGAATAATTCCAGTGATACAGATATTAATGGTTATTCAATTGTCATGCCTCTTAATGATCAAAAGATTGATTACAGCTATACCATTGAAACAGTATCAACTGGCGATGACATGGCCACGATTCAAAATGACGATAGCGTATCGGTTGATATTTCACTGTATGGAGAAAATACTGAGTCAGATATCACTTTTCAGGAGTTTAAGGGCATAATCGCCCAGGAACCGATTGTTGAAAGCGGTGATATTGTGACAGCATCAGAACAAGCAGAAGTTAAAGAAGCTATTATCTTGAGCGGTAATCTTAACATTACTGTTGATAATCAGGTAAATACAGCCGCTTCCCAGACTTTTCCTACCATTGATATCCAAATACATGATATTTACAATAGCAATGATAATCCTATCTCAATTACCGGTGTTGAACTAGAAAACGGTAACAATTCAATTCAAATAAATCAGCAAAATAATAGCCTGGCCGACTATACAATTCGACCACAAAATTATGATACTCAGGATGACCAAGCCATCAGTTATACAGCAACTGTTACAATTCCTTCAGATCAGCCTGGCGAATATAATTTGCTGGACTCTATTGATGTGAATATCGACGTTTCTGAGATCACATTTAATGAAGTTACTGGCAAATTTGATCGGGAGCCAATAATTGAAAGTGATTCAATTGCTATTGATGAAGATCACAAACTTGAATTAGCGGAGATCAGTCAAGGCCAACTGGTTATCGATTTTACAAACAATCTGGGAGCCGAAGCCAATATTGATCTAAATATTCCCAATATTGTCAGGAAAGACAATGGTAATCCATTCTCAAGTGTAATCAATCTCACAGCTACAGGCGCTAACACGGAGACTGTGGATTTAAGCCAATACAATATTGAATTGGATCTTAAAAATAGAGATTCTACTCAATATGTATCCTATATTTCCCGGGTTAATATACCTTCCAGTGAAGAGATGACCCTGGATTTTGGTAATAATATCGATGCAGATATTTCCCTTAGCAATTTAAAATTTGATCGAATCCAGGGCTATATTGATACAGTCAAGGTGGAATTGGATTCTACGGAGCAGGAAATTAGTGCATTACCAGACGAGCTGGACGGTATCAACCTCCAGGATGTAAATATTACCCTTGATCTCAATACAAATGTGGGAGTTCAATTTCAAATTGACCTTACTATGGAGGCCTCAAATGAGGAGGGTGATTTTGAATCTATTCATGTTATGCACACTGTTTTGCCAGATGACCCAACTACTAAGCAGGTAACCATTCCTAATGCAGAAGATTTACTCAATATCAAGCCCGACAAACTGGTTGCTTTTGGAAGTGTAAAGGTTTTTGGTCAAGGCACAGTTAGTCAGAACCAATTTGTAACAGGTAAATTAAGAATAAATGTTCCATTGATCATTGAATTTCAGGAAAATGCTACTCTGGAAATGGATCCTGAAATCACCAGAGAAAGTGATTTTGAAATTCCTGACAATCTGGATGCAGTTAAAGTCAGTTATGTTATAAATAATGGCTTTGACTTTGGTGGTTCAGCCAATATTCTGGCAGCCAAAGACACCAATTATTTCAAAGACGGATCTCAGATTCGGCCTGATACACTTGTAAAGAACCTTATGCTTCAGCCTAATACAGTTTTCCAGGATAGTATCACATTGAATAAAGATAAGTTTGATCTTTTTACTGATTCATTGTATGTCAAACCAAAATTGAATATCACTGGTTTGGAGAATAATTCATCCCGCCTGTTAAAAACTGATTCAATCAAGGTTTCATTATGGGGAACGGTAATTGGTAAAATTGACACAAGTTTAGCTAAATAAAGGGAGTTAAATATGTATAAACCAAGATATCTACTGATATTAATTTTAATTTTGGCTTTGACCACGGCTGGACTGGCTCAGAGCTACATGTCTGCCCGTAGTATAAGTATGAGTGGAGCCTATTCAACAAATTCCAGAGGCGTGAATACAATTGGGTGGAATCCCGCCAATCTGGGCTATAATGACAATCCCAATTTTGCCTGGAAATTTTTCATGCTTCCCTTTATTCCCGCTACCAGTTTTGAATTAAAGAATAATTCCATCTCACCCTATTGGTTAGAAAATGAATTTCTGGTTGGTGAACTGCTAAATGATAAGGACAAGCAAAGTCTGTTGAACTATTTTCCTGAAACCGGTTTGCAGGTTTCCCCTGTCATGAATATTGATCTATTGAGCATGTCTTTCGGTCATTGGGCTTTTTCTTTTGGTGTCGAGTCAATTTCCAATGTTACTATTCCTAAAAATCTTTTCAATTTTGTTTTTTATGGCAATCAATTCGATGAACCTATCGATCTGAGCGGTCTGGATCTGGAATCTCAGACCATGGCAACTTTTACTCTTTATCATGGCCGGGAAATTAAACTGGATTTTTTAGATGAATACGTAAAACAATTCAATGTTGGAGCCGGGCTCAAATTTTTGAGCGGTGCTTCCTATATCGATATAGAAAAAATGGACGCTAGTATTACCTTCACCAGAGACGAGGCAATTGTTGATGGTCACGGTCTGGCTACTGGTGCAGCTGGTGGATATGGATTTGCCCTTGATGCTGGTATGTCAGCCCAAATTACCGATCAACTCTACTCTTCCCTATCTTTTCATAATCTTGGTGGGAAAATCAACTGGGGTGATTTCAATCTAGGTATATTTGATGATGAAATGCTCGATAATGACAGCCAGGAAAATGGTGATATAGTTGAAGCCGTTTTTGACATTCATTCTGAAATCCATAAGAGCAACTTTGAAAATGCTGACTCTCTTATTGAAGAAGGCATTACTACTGACACGACTTATATTGTTGATAGCTATAGCACAAGTTATCCAGCTTATATGAATATGGGAGTTGAATACAGATTACTTGAAAATTTAACTTTTACTGCTAATTATCAGCAATTTTTCACTGAAAAACTGGTGTTCAACACGACGCCCCAACTTTCCATCGGAACAGAATACTATCCCTTTCCAGTTCTTCCGCTTCGGGCTGGTTTTTCTGTTGGTGGTTACGATAAATTCCGCTGGGGCTTTGGAACAGGTTTGAATTTCAAAAACTATACTTTTGATTTTGGATTCGCTCAGGTAGGCGGAATGTTCAATCGAGCCAAAGGTATGAGCTTTACAATTACCAATATGTTGCTTTTTTAATATAATAGTCGTGTTTGTAAAAGGAGCCCATGCTGGAAATATTTCCGGGATGGGCTTTTTTATTGGAAAATATGGAGATGGATGGAGTAAATTGGATAAATGGATGATTGGATGGTAGGGATGATTGGATGATAGGGATGATTGGATGATTGGATTAATTTGATTTCATAATTTCAAAACTCCTGACCTCGCGATTTCCAATATAATTATTAATCTAAATAAAAACGATACTATAATTGCAAGATATGATCTGGCCAAAAAATAACAATCAGATTCTAAAATGAGACTAAAATACTACAATTTTGCGAACCGGAAGACGGAATACGGAAGCAAAAAATTAATGTACAATTACAGTCCACAAATCTTCAATTTTCAATCTTTCATTTTTTTAAACTTTCTGCCCTGATTGAATAAAAAAAACAAACATTCTACAGGGTAAACTTTCTGCTTTAATTTTCTTTTCCACTTTACCACTCGACCAGTTTGCTACTCGACAACTCGACTATTTCCGCTTTCCTGTTTCCCGTTTCCATTTATATCAAGGTTCAATTTTGGTCTCTTACTATTTTCTACGGTGCCTGAGGCTTACAATTTCGGTGATCAAGTCTTTGGTAGCCAGCTTTAGATATTTTTCTGGATTTTTTATGGCATTTTTTGGAATAGTATAATCAGTTAAAGCAATAGTATTTTCAATTCCAGGTATTTTATCACTCTGCATTTGACCACAAATAGCAAAAACAGGAATTTGATTATTTCGGGCAGATTTAATTACTTCTGAAATAATTTTTCCATCAATTGTTTGTCCATCAATTCTGCCTTCGCCTGTTATAATTGCTGATGCATTCCGAATTATATTCTCAAAATCCAGAAGATTCAGAATAAATTGACTTCCGCTTTTCAATTCGGCATTCAAAAAGGCAGCCAATCCCGCTCCCAAACCACCTGCTGCCCCAGCACCAGCAATATTCTTAACATTTTTATTTAATTTTATCTCAAAAAGAGTGTTCAAATTCTTCATATTTTTCTCTAAAATTTCCAGATCGTTCGGCTGGGCTCCTTTCTGAGGAGCATAAACATATACAGCACCATTTTCACCAAGCAAAGGATTAGTCACGTCACTGGCAACTTTAAAATTGCAATCCAGAATTTTCGATTGCAATTCTTTGCAATCAATATCACTGATTTCTTTTAGCATTCCACCGCACAATGGCTCACTGATTTCTGCGCCATTGTGATCATAAAATTTACAACCAAGAGCCTGAGCCATACCTGCTCCGCCATCACAGGTCGCCGATCCACCAATGCCCAGAACAAATTCTTTAAAACCTCTATTAAGAGCGTCCTTGATCAGCTGCCCTAAACCATAGGTTGTAGTTCTCAATGGATTTCTTTGATTAATGGATAAATGCTGAAGACCGGAAGCCTGTGACATTTCAATATAAGCAGTTTTTTGCGATATACCATACCTGGCTTCCACACTTTTTTCAGCTGGCCCCATTACAGACAAGCTAATAGTTTGTAAATTGAGATTTTCTGTTAATATTTCAAGAAAGCCCTCTCCCCCATCAGAAACAGGAATTGATTCGACAGTTAATTGGGGAAAATTATCAATAATCACATCTTGTATAACCCTGCATACCCGTGGAGCTGAAATACTATCCTTAAATGAATCTGGCGCTACAATTATTCTGTTCCAATTCATAAAAATTTTCTCCAGTTTTTGAAATTTGGTCGATTACAGGTTAAATTCTGTAGTTGACATTTGAAATTAAACAAAGAGGATTACAAATGAAATCTGAAACAGAATATATCACAATGAATATTCCCCAACGGCGGGCTCTTGTGAATATTACTTCTCAAGTGCGGGAAGTGGTTCAGAAAAGCGGTGTTCAGGAAGGCCTTTGTCTGGTAAATGCTATGCACATAACTGCCAGCGTTTTCATCAATGATGATGAACCCGGATTGCACAAGGATTATGAAGACTGGCTTGAAGAACTCGCCCCTGAGAAACCCCATTCTCAATATCGCCATAATCGCGGAGTTGAGGACAATGGCGATGCTCATCTGAAAAGACAGATTATGGGGCGGGAAGTTGTAGTCGCGATCACTGACGGTGAACTCGATTTTGGCCCCTGGGAACAAATTTTTTATGGCGAATTTGATGGGAAACGTCCCAAAAGATATTTAATAAAAGTTATTGGAGAATAAATTGTCCGGCTGGAAAAAATTAGCAATAATTACTTTTTTATTAATTGTAACTATCTCGAGTCAGGAAATTATCGAAACTAACTGTGATTTTTCTTTCTCAGGTTATTTGATCAATAGCACAGAGAAATACTTTATTTTTAATCCTGATGGTTATAAGGATCCGATTTTCATCCCAAAAATGATCGTAACTAGAATCATAATGCCCAGCCGTAGAATTTACTACCAAGACGAAAAAATCGTCATAAATGAAGATCTTTTTTTGAGGAAGAGAAAGTATAATAATTTATTATCTAATGTAAATAATCGTCAGGATAGCCTGATTATTTTTCTGCAGGAAAAACAGGAAGTTGATACTATATTAACGAAATAATCCTAAAAATATATTTGATAAAATCTCGTAAACAATTCTTATTTTTAATATATTAGTCGGTTATAATTAAAGGGCTTTTTTAAAAAGCATCACTTTAGATTCTATATTTTATGCCTTATATGACTATTTATCAATTATTTAAAAAGGTATCATAATATTATCGATCTAAATTTCTACTCAACGCGATTTTTTTGATAAAGGAATTACAATTTAGGACTATAATTTAATAGTGTATTAAATGCCCATAATTGAAGACTGATCCAATTCATCAGGAATTGAAATGAA
>JAIPJV010000116.1 GCA_021734005.1 Fidelibacterota bacterium | reverse complement strand
AGAATATAATGTAAATATTGGAGAAATAAAATGGAACTTCTTAAGGAAAATTCGAGAGTTGCTCTTGCTGCGGAATTTCAGATTGGTTCAAAAAATGAAAATATTGGCAAACAACTGCAGACAACTGTAAATAATCCTGAAGCACTCCAAAAATTCTACAAACAATCTATTCAAAAGGGAGGTAATGCCCTTCTGACAAATACGAAATTTGCTTTGCCAAATCTTTTACAACAGGTCGGCCTGGAAGAAAAATTTACTCAAATCAATGAAAAAGCGGCCCAAATTGCTCGACAGGTTGCTGAAGACAATGCTTTTGTAATTGGCAATATTGGTAGTGCTGCTCTGGAAATCAAACCTTTTGGAGATTTTGATTTTGAAGATGCTGTTCAACTCTATAATCAACAGATAAAATTGCTTATAAAAACCGGAATTGATGGAATTTTATTAAATGGATTTAGTGAAATCCAAAATTTGCGAGCGGCTGCTATTGCTGTTCGTCAAAGTAATACAGATCTGCCGCTTATGGTTAAAGCCGATTTTCATGACAAAAAAATGAAAACTGGTCCTGATCCTGAGACTTTATCTACTATTTTGAATTCTTTAGATGTAGATGCTATTGGTGCCAATCAAGCAGGAATTTTGCGCAAACTGGAAAAATTCACCAATCAGCCCTTAGTTGCCGGGATTGATGAACAAGTCTCTGGAAAGGATATTAAGCGGATCGAAAGAAGAAGACTCGGTCTCCTGGTCTATTCTGGCAATCGTTCAGAAAATCTGGCAGCTGTAGCACAATTATCCCAAAAAAAGATCAGTATTGGCGAAATTGAACTGCCTTTTGCAATCACCAGTTACAATCAAACCAGGCAGGCTGGTCCTGGTTTGCCATTCTTTAAAATCGGTGAACGCATTAATCCGACTGGTCGTGATGATCTGGCAAAGGAATTAAAAGCTGGTAAACTTGATCAGATTATCCTTGATGCAGAGAAACAGATCAAAGCCGGTGCGGAGGCTCTGGATGTCAATCTGGGAGCAGCTATGGTCGATGAAACGGCTCTTATGGAGAAGGCAATTCCAAAAATTCAGGCCAAATTTGATATTCCACTGGTCATTGATAGTTCTCAGCCGGAGGCAATTGAGGCGGGACTCAAGAATTATGCTGGCAAGGCTCTCGTCAATAGTGTGGATGGTGACGAGAAGAAACAGGAGCGAATTCTACCGCTTGTAAAAAAATATGGCGCTGCTGTAATTGGATTGACCATCAAAGGTGGCAAGCCCGGCAGTGTCGAGGAACGTACGCAGATTGCACGCCAGATTGTTGATAAATGCCAGACTTATGGCATACCCAGGCAGGATATTATAATCGATACTGTGGCCATGTCGGCGGCAACGTCTTCGAAAATTGCTATGCAATCTTTTGAAACTGTACGTGCCGTAAAAAAGGAACTCGGTCTGCCGACTATGATGGGAATCAGTAATAGTTCCTTTGGCCTACCCAATCGCAACTGGGTGCATAATACTTTTCTCATTCAGGCTATGGCTTTTGGCCTGGATGGCGGAATAATCAATGTCGAGGATTCTGATCTGGATCGACTGATACATGTGGCCAGTATATTTTCAGATCGTGACCCCCACTGTATGAATTATATTAAATATACTCGCAGCCTGGAAAAATAGATTATTTTTGTAGTCTTGCAGTCTTGAATATTAGGAGGAATTTTGCAAAAAGATATTCTGAAATACCTGGAAGATAATGTTGTCCTTTTTGATGGTGGCATAGGCACTGAAATTTATGATAAAGGCTTTTTTATCAATAAAAGTTACGATGCCGTGACTCTGGATTCGCCGGAAATTATTACAGAAATCCATCGCAATTATATTGCTGCCGGTGCTGACGTTATTGAGACCAACACTTTTGGTGCCAATCGTGACAAACTGGAAAAATATGGTATGGAGGACAAGGTTGAGGAAATCAACCGCAAAGCTGTAGAACTGGCTCGGAAAGAAGCCAAAGGTGAAGTCTGGATCGCTGGCTCTGTGGGACCATTACGCAATCGTCTTGAGCCTTTAGGAGAATTGTCGAAAGCTGCGGTTTTTGATATTTTTACCGAGCAGCTAAAAGTCCTGATCAATTCAGGAATTGACCTGATTATTTTTGAAACTTTTACCGATCTTAATGAACTTCAGATTGCTATAAAAAGTGCCAAGGAAATTGCTGATATTCCCGTTATTGCTCAGATGACAATTAATCAGGATGGAAAAACATTCTTCGGCCATACTGTGGAAATAATTGCAGAAACTCTGGATTCATCAGCCGCAGATATCCTTGGTTTGAATTGTACAATTGGCCCGCGTCGAATGTTGCCAGCCATCAAGAAAATAGTTCAACTAACAGATAAACCGGTTTCAGTGATGCCTAATGCAGGTTTTCCCCAAAAAATAGAAGGCCGTAATATCTATCTTTCGTCACCGGAGTACATGGCTGAATATGCCCGTCGGTTTGTCAAAGCAGGAGCCCGGGTTATTGGAGGTTGCTGCGGTACTAATCCTGATCATATTCGGGAAATGAGCAGATTCGTAAAATCTTTAAAACCTTCCCGCCAAAAAATTCATATTAAATCAGTTGAAAAGCAGGATAATCGGGTCGAACCTGTTCCGGCAAAGAAAAGGTCGAAATTTGCCCGTAAACTACTCAGTGGTGGTTTTCCCGTCAGTGTAGAATTGGTTCCGCCCTCTGGAGTAGTTGTTGACGATGTTCTAAAGGCAGCCCGTAAACTTGCGGAACATAATATTGACACTCTTAATATTCCTGATGGACCAAGAGCATTAACCCGGATGGGCGCAGTTTATCTGGCTAAATTATTTATCGATGAAGTTGGGATTGAGCCTTTGCTGCATTATACAGCCCGGGATAAAAATTTGTTGGGAATTCTTTCTGATTTTCTTGGTATTCAAGCCATTGGGGTTAGGAATATGCTCTTAATAACCGGTGATCCTCCTAAAATGGGTGATTATCCTGATGCCACAGCTGTATTTGATATCGATTCTATTGGACTGCTCAGTATTCTTGATAATATGAACCATGGCGTTGATCTGGGTTCAAATTCAATAGGGAAGCCTACTCAGTACTTTTTTGGAGCCGGTGTTAATCCTGCTGCTATCAATATGGAGGAGGAATTGACCCGTTTTGAGAAAAAGATCAAAGCCGGTGCTGAGTTCGCTATAACTCAACCAATTTTTGATACTGAGGCCATTGATAATTTTCTGGAAAAAATCGAGCATCTGAATATTCCCATTGTGGCCGGTATCTGGCCGCTTGTGAGTGTTAAGAATGCAGAATTTATGAATAATGAATTACCGGAAGTCAGAGTATCCAAAGAAATCATGGACAGAATGAAAAGTACTCACAGCAAAAAGGAAGCCCGGAAAACTGGAATTAAAATTGCCCAGGAAACTATTGCTGAACTCAAGGACAAAGTTGATGGTTTACAGATCTCTATGCCTTTTGGTAATCCCGATTATCCCCTAAAAGTTCTTGAAGTTCTAGACCTGTGATATGTAAATTTCAGTGCTTTTTGTGAGTAAGAAGAATATCGATCAGGAGTAATTATATATGAATCAAATAACTTTATTAAAATCCAAAATTCACAGGGCAGTAGTAACTCAAACCGAGCTCCATTATGAAGGTAGTATAACAATTGATCGCGAGCTGATGGACATTGCCGATATTAAGCCCTATGAAAAAGTTCAGGTAGTAAATATAAATAATGGTAAGCGCTTTGAAACTTATGTCATTGAAGGCGAAAAAGGCAGCAAGGAAATTTGCCTGAATGGAGCTGCTGCTCGTCTGGCAGAAAAAGGGGATCGCATCATAATTCTTGCTTATATTCAGATGGATAGTGTCAGCGCCCGGGGATGGGAGCCCAATATTCTGGTAATGGATAAACATAATAATATCAAATAGGCACTTTTATAAATTTTTGAATTAATTGGATTGAAGCCCTGGAATCTTTTTTGAGTTCCAGGGCTTTTTACATATTTACTTAAATTATTTTGTGATAAAGGCATCATAAGTGTTTAAATGGCTTGAAATTCGGTAAATTATGCTTAATTTTTCAAGTTAATTTTATTGTCTAATCTTTATTTTCTAGAAAAGTAGAATGCCACCAGTCAAACACAGAAATATAGGTTTTAGAGAAATATTTTTTCTGATTATTGCTTTAGTCCTATTTGGCGGAATAATCATTGTCGATATTAGTTTCTATCATGTTCCTTCTTTCATCAAAAATTTTCATACTGAAAGAGAGGTCGTATTAGGTTTGAGTTTTGCGGCATTACTTCCATTTTTGAGTTCTGTTAGTCGAAAATTTCAGCAAGATTATAAAAAGATGTTTGATATTAGTTTAGGATTGTTGGGTGGAATGGTTCTACTGGAGTCAGGCGTTCAAATGCTGGGTGGGGAAGTACTCAAACTCTGGAATAATAATCCCTTGCTTGCTGAAAACCCGGATTACTGGACTCTTGTCTCAACAATTATGACCATATTTGCCACTTCTATTTTGATTATAATCCTGTTCAATTTAAGATATCTAATTCTGGCAAGGCGGGGCAAAAATAGTGATATATTTTTTAAGCTGGCTATTCTGGTTATTTTGGCTTTTGCCCTGGTTCTCAATTTTTATGAAGATCACTATTCCTATAAACAACTTAATAATAGCATTCCGATTGATGATTTTAGTAGATATATCTGGGTTGTAGGTGGCCTTGCTCTTTTTACTGTGAACTCATTTAGAAATTACTGGATAGAGGAACTAACGCCCCGAGAAAAGATATTTATCCTGATTGTTATAATAATTATTTTGGGAATTACAGGATATTTTATCTTCTCGCCGCTGATTACCAAGTTGTATGCTTTGAGTGTGACTGTGAAGGGTTTCATCATCGCATCTTTCACTTTTGTGGGGCTTTATTTGCTGGTTGTAGCCCTTAAATTGCTTTTCCATCTTCCCCTCATAGGGTATCATGCTCAGATTGAGGATGAACTCCAGGCGGTGCGGGAAATTTCAGAATTGATCTCTGCTTCCCACGATGAAGAATTGGTTTTAAAAAAAGTCATCAAGCATATTAATTCCATTACAAAGGCGGATATCTGCTGGATTGAGTCGGAAATTGAGGATGATGAATTCGACATTCTCTCAAAGAATAACATTTCTGAAGAAAGAGCTCATAATATATCACTAATTGTAAGAAATCTAATAAAAAATAGTATAAAGGATTTTTATTATTTTGACCTGGTCAATAATAGCATTGTTGACTATATAGACAATTTGCCAAAAAAATGGAAAATGCTGGTTGCTGTTCCTGTTGATAGTGGTAAGAACAATACAATTTTGTATTTAATTTCAACGAAAAGCTCTTCATTTAAAGCCAGAAATATTAATTCCCTAAAGACCTTTCTTTCTTTCCTAAAAATATTGCAGAAAAATCAGGCTTAATATCAAAATTCATATTTTACAAACACTATAATTTTTGCTTCCAGAGAGGATATTTATATCAAAAAATGGAGAGTAAGACTAATGAAAATGCCAAGCCCGGCTCCTGCTATAACTTGCTTGGGAGTGTGACCGAGGAATTCTTTCAACTTTTCTTTGTTCAAACGATGGCCTGGTGAGAATAATTCGTAAGCAATTTGATTCAACACGCGGGCCTGTTCACTGGCCGATCTTCGTACTCCTGCAGCATCGTGCATAACAATAATAGCCAAAACAGTAGCCAGAGCAAAAAGAGCCGAATCAAAGCCCTTGATCAATCCTGTACTAATAGCCGCTGCAGAAACCATAGCGCTGTGGCTAGAAGGCATCCCGCCAGTAGAAAAGAGAAAAAATAGATTAAATTCTCGAGTCCTAATGCTATGCAAAATAATTTTTAGCACTTGAGCAACTACAATTGCTGTGATAGAAACAAATAAAATTTCATAGCCAGTGTTATCAATGTATGTGAAAAAATTCATATACTTCCTTATCAATCTAATTAACATGAAAATTCAAGTAAATATTAGATTAAATCAACAAAAAAATGATTTTTTATCATTTATGGTCATTTAGGGGAAAGGAAATATTAAACTGAAAACCTGTTTTAATGTTCCTAAAATCTGTATAAATTTAGGCCACAAACATGTGGAGAAAATATGGAATATGAAATTAAACAGATAAGTTTAACATCAGTATTAAAAGTTTCATTTCTTGTAGCCCTTACTGTTTCATCTATTGTGATTATGTTTTTTACTTTAATTATTGCCCGGCTTGCCAATTTTATAAATACTTCACTGGTAACTGCTGGGGGTATGGAATTGATAAAGAATATTGATTTTGACTTTTTTACAATTGTATTTGGATCGATTTTTAATGGCTTGATTTTGACTGGATTAATTTTATTCATTATGGCCTTAACAATTATTTTTTATAATCTATATGCTCGCTATGTAGGCGGTGTAAAAATAGAACTTAAAAATGATAATCAATTAAAATAAATACAGGATATTGGAATGAAAAAAGTAAGAGTACGATTTGCTCCCAGTCCAACTGGATATCTTCATTTGGGAGGAGCCCGAACAGCAGTTTACAACTGGTTATATGCCCGCCAGCACAATGGTAAATTTCTTTTGAGAATTGAAGATACTGATAAAGAACGCTCTGATCCTGCTATGGTAGAGCAAATTAAAGATTCTCTCAAATGGCTTAAA
>JAIPJV010000003.1 GCA_021734005.1 Fidelibacterota bacterium | reverse complement strand
TTGGTTGGACCGGATGCTACAACTGATGCTGCTTTTCCATTGATCATTCGCAATCTGGTTCCGGCGGGGGTGCGTGGTTTTATTTTTGCCGCTATTGGTGGTGCTGTGATGAGTTCTCTGGCTTCTATGCTGAATTCGGCTTCCACAATTTTTACTATGGATATTTACAAACGTATGCTCAATAATGATCCCGATCAGAAGAAGACAGTTGTGATTGGCAGAATTGCTACAGGAGTTTTTCTTTTGATTGGTTGTTTGATTGCTCCGGTACTGGATAATCCGGCTTTGAAAGGAATATTCACTTACATACAGGAATTCCAGGGTTTCATATCGCCGGGTATTTTGGCTGCTTTTGCTTTTGGTATGCTGATTAAAAAGGCACCCAAGAAAGCTGGAGTAATGGCTTTGATTCTCAATCCAATAATTTATGGTCTGCTTTTAATTTTCTTTGGCCAACTGCCAGTCTTTGAATCTGTCAATATTGCTGAAATTGCCTTTTTGAATAGAATGGCGATCACTTTTATCATTATCATTGTTGCTATGGGAATTATGACCATTATCAATCCCCTTGATACTCCGGTAACACTGCCGAAGCGCAAGGATTTTGATTCATCGTCAAGTCCGATTGTCAAGCGTCTTGGTATTCTGGTGATAGCAATTGTTATTGTTCTTTACATAATTTTCTGGTAAAAGTTCTAAAACCAATTTACTAAATTGAAAATGTAAGTTTATTTTTATTGATATGTTAGAGTAGGTGGTAGTAATCTTGAAATTAAAATTATTAGAGAAATATAATCTAATATTCCTGATCTTTTTTGTTTCGATAATATTTATTTTGGTTTTCAATTTATTATCTCTAAATACTAGTTCCGATAATGAAGATAAGATAAAAAAGGTATATTACGCAGATAATATTACAGCCACTCATAAACAGGTAATAGATTTATTTAATCAAGAATATAAGGGTGAAATCAAAGTTATCCCTATTAATTTGCCCTTTACTAAATTTACTACTAATGAACGCAAGGAATTATTGGCTCGTTCCCTGCGGAGTCACAATTCACGAATTGATGTTTTTGCCATTGATCAGATCTGGCTATCCAGATTTTCAAAATGGGCCGTAAATCTTGACGAATTAATAAACATATCAATTCAGGATTCTATTCTGCCGGAGTTATTATTCACCTGCTATCATGACGAGCAACTTAAAAGTGTTCCTCTCTATGTGGATCTCGGTGTTTTATATTATCGCAAAGATATGTTGAAGAAAATCCCGAATTATGAACAATTAACCCAGAAAATCAAAAAGTCTTTAACCTGGGAAGAGTTCATTGATATTAATCAAAAATATTTTTCTGATCAGCCATCTTATATATTTCAGGGACGAGCCTACGAAGGTCTAATATGTAACCTAATTGAAGTGTTGAAGTCTTCACCTGAGATAAAAAATGATCAGATAAATCTAGAACAGCTTTTAGAAAAGAGAACAGTTGATGCTGTTGCTTTTTTTCACGATTTGATCTATAAATATAAAATTTCACCTCAAAAAGTAGCCCAATTCAATGAAGTCCAGTCCTATCGATATACTTTGAGAAATGATGTGCCATTTTTTAGAGGGTGGGTGAGTTCTATCAAAGATAGCCTGGCTTTTGGTGAATATTATAGTGAAGTTGATAAACTTGGTTTTGGTTCTATACCCCATTTCCAGGGAGGTTCGCCAAAATCAGCATATGGGGGCTGGAATTTGATGATTTCTAAAACATCAGATGATAAGGAAGCAGCGGCTACTTTCTTAAAGTTTATTCTATCTGATCGGGTTCAGAAAATTTTCTATAAAAAATCAGCTTATCTACCAGTTGTGAAAAGTCTCTATGGAAAAAATAAAATTGTAGATGATTATTTCTATGAGATTATGAGAAATCATGGGGTTCATCGTCCCAAGATCGAAAATTATACCAAATATTCTGACATCCTCACCTTATATTTGAATGAAGCCATTATAGGAAATATAAAGCCGGAAGAGGCTATTCAAAGGGCGCGAGATGAAATCGATAATCATATAAAGACAACCAACAAATGAAAATTTTTGAGAAAATAAAAAATCATACTTATAACTTTGAAATCAAACATTTTATTACCCTATTTGCGGTAATACTGGTTTTTCAGGTTGTTGTTGGTTATTTAAATAAGTACTCTTCGCGAAAATTGATTTCCCAGACCAGACAGCTTTACAAAAGAGATGCTGCGGAAAGAGTCGGTAATTTGACTACTAATTCCTTCGAACTTCTTTTGGAGCAAAAGCTATTAGATCCTAAGGAGGAAGAAAAGCTCCAGATAATCAGAGCCTTTAATATATTATTCAGCCAGCAGCTATTGCAGAATAATATTCAAGAAATTTGCCTTCTGATTTCAAAAAATAACAAAATTAATTCTATTGATAATGGTCGGGATCTGTACCATTATTTTCTGGAAGATCAGCCTATTAATAATCACTATGAATTCTCCAATTTTAGCCAGGATCGCTATACCCGAATAGAACAAAAGATCAGGGATAATGAGAGAATATATAGTTTTGTAGATGATAACAACTCTTTTCATGTATTTGTACCTTTTGTACCCCGTGGAGAACTGGAAGGTGTGGTTTATTTAAATATGCGTCCCTCTTTGAAGAGCTTGAATAAAGCTATCTCCTTCTCATACCGGGAAATCAATGCTATTTTTACAATTCTGATATTGTTTGGATTGTTGGCTATGTTTTATATTACTTCCTATACAATTGAAGATAGAGATCTAGCCCGTGAAAAATTATTCAAAATGCGTGAGGAAAAAATCAAAAATCAGGTTGCCAATGAAAAAGAGGCCCTGTTTACCAAACGTATTCACCATGCCCATCATAAGGCAGAGAAGATTATGGGATTTATTCGAGAGGAAATAAATTCGCTCACCAAAAACAATATTAAAAAATTCAAATATATTACATCTAAATATGCAAGTTTTGTAAGTAGAGTTATTTATAACATGAAATGGCATGATTCACCGATCCATGCCAGCCGGGGATCTTTATTTAGAAGTGATATCAACGAAGTCCTTAAATTTTTAGTTAAACATGTTTTCAAAAGGACTTCATCGCCTCAGCAAAATTATAGTTTTGAATTTGATCTTGATGACAATTTACCTAAAATAAGTGTTAATGAATATGTTATGTGGGAAAGTTTTGAGCCCCTGATCAACAATGCCATAGATCATAATCGGGATATAAACATTAATATTCTAATAAAAACCAGGTATTATCTCGATGATCAGGAGATACAAGTGATTATTCAGGATAATGGTAATGGTATTAGAGAAGATCTGCTTGAGGAGAATGATGAGGGCGTTAAAAAATTGTTTCTGGAAAAGTTTACTGAAAAAGATACGGAGAATGCTGGTTATGGATGTTATATAGCCTATCATATTGCCAGAAAAAAATGTGGTTGGGATATTGATGCCGAAAATTTAGAAGAAGGTTGTCGTTTTATAATCACGATACCTTACCAGGGAGTTTAGCCAATGCAGGAAAGAACTATAAATCTATTACTGGTAGAAGATGAAGATTTTGATGTTCGCAGGATTAAAAATACAATCAAATTTTCTGAATATAACATTGCAATCAAAGATATTGTCTCCAATGGTCAAGAGGCACTGGAACTTGTTAAAAAAAATAACAATTATCATGTTGTAATCCTCGATTTTCAGATTTCCGGTGGCCTAATGGGCGAACAGCTGATCAGAAAAATTAAGAATATAAGGCCGGATTTGCAGATCATTATTGTAACTAAAATGACAATTCAACAGACTGATTTTCGATTTGCTAATAAATTGATTGAAGCCGGTGCCTTCTGGTTTTGCACTAAATATCCGGGCGATGTCCAGGAGTATATCTACCAGCCCACCGATTTTATCATGTCCATTGTTAATGCATACAAAAAGAGAAAATTGCAAATTGCCAAGAATAATTCTGAGAAAAAGCTGGAGAAAAAAGTTCAGGATATACTTTCTGAGAAGAAAATTATTGGTGAATCACCTGGTATCAAAAAGTTGCGCTCAAAGATTGAGAAATATGCTAATACTGAGGCAAATATTTTAGTCAGAGGTGAATCGGGAACAGGAAAAGAATTGATCGCCACTAATATCCACCATATGAGCAAGCGCAAGTATGAGAATTTTGTGACCGTTAATTGTGCTAGTTTGCCGAAAGACCTTATTGAGAGTGAGCTATTTGGTTATGAAGAAGGTGCTTTTACCGGGGCAAAAGGCAGCCGTCAGGGTTATTTTGAACAGGCAAATAAGGGGACAATATTCTTAGACGAAATTGCTGATTTTCCGCTCTCTGCTCAAGCCAAGCTTTTAAGAGTACTCCAGGATGGTGAAATAGACAAAATTGGCCGCAAGGGAAAAAACAAGGTCGATGTTAGAGTGATCGCTGCTACCAATCAGGACTTGAAAACGCTTGTAGCTGATGGGGAGTTTCGAGAAGACTTGTTCTATAGGCTGAATGTGCTTACTATCTATTCTCCTCCTTTGAGAGAACATAGGGACGATATTCCGGCCTTAGTTAATAATTACCTGGATAAATATTGCCATAAAATGGGCATGCAAGCCCCACCCCAAATTTCTGACGAAGCCTTGCAGGCTCTGAGAAAATATCAGTGGGAAGGTAATGTACGGCAGCTTGAGAATGTCTCCCAGCGATTGTTATTAGGAGGCGATCAAAAAATAACCGAGGAAAATGTCAGAGAAGCTTTGGGACAGGCTCAGGAGGTCGGCCAGAAATGCCTTGATGACTATTTGGACCTGGAAAATATCAAACCTCTTCGGGAAATTGAAAAAGAATTTCGGGGAAAATACATCAACTTTGTCAGAGATCATAGTGAAACCGATGCTGAGGCAGCTGAAAAATTAGGATTGGCTCCCCCTAATTTCCACAGAATTTGTAAAAAACTGGGCATTAAGTAAATCGGGTAACTTTATATTCACATATTTAAATTAAAAAACTGTATTTGTACGGGCGCAAAACCTAATATCCATAAGGCCACTTTAAAAAGGTATATTGGTTTAAAAAGTCATGGTGAGCGGAGTCGAACCATGGTCGATAAAAAATACAATTCACCCTTCGACTACGCTCAAGATGACAAGAATTTACCCCTTTTTAAAGTGAACTTATCCATCAAATAAAATACTTTTTCTATAGTTAAAGATGATGGTCTCGTATAAAGTGGATTTATCGTCAAAATAAGTGACTTGCATTATTTTAAATATTTTGATAATTAACAGGTTAGCCATTCTTCGACTCCGCTCGGAATGACGGGGATTATACTTTTTACGAGACCATCAAAGATGATTACTCTATACGGATGAACTCCGTTGACATATAAAATTATGATAAAAATATTGTATACCAGTTTGCAAAAGTTATGTCTGGTGTTGTTTTTTATGAGATCTGCTGAAATTGTTTTGATAATTACTGTAATGTAGTTTAATCCAAAGATTATTATGAGGTTTTATCTACTTAATTGCAACAAACTAGAACCACGATTGTGGTTCAATGTGAGTAACTCAGGGTGAAACCTGGAGTATAAAAGCATCATCCTTCTTACCCAATCCCGCCTGCGCAAAGCGCAGGCGGTTTTGCAGGGTAAATTCTTTTCTACCGATTCCATCGGCAGTTACTAATATTGAACTCTTCCAGAGTTCTTCTTTATCTATTTTTCAATTAAACAGCGATTTTAAATAATAGAAATTTGTTCGTTAAAATCGCGATTATAAATATATCCTTATCCAATATAATAGGCAATGCTAGTGAAAAGAAAACTGTGTTTCGATTTTTTAATATAGAGTAACACTGAACTTATTTTACTATTTATCGGACATTACTTTTGTAAATTGCTATAAGTATTTTGGGATTTTCTTTGTTCTGGCCCCATATTTGAATACATATAAAAGTGGTTTTTGAAAAGAGTAATTTATGCAATCAATTATAATAGTAATATTAATTGTCGGAGTTTTGGTCGAGTTAATCGTCCTGGGTAAAAAATATTTTCACAAGAATAAAGACCACTATAAATGATAGAAATACTATTAATTTAAAGGTTATTTGAAATAGAGAAAGTACTTAAAAGCCAGATAAGTTATCAAAATGATAATTGGAAAATTATCAATATGATAACACAAAGTGAAAAATAAGGAGGATAAAATAATCTTCTTGTTTTTTCAAAGAAAATTTAACTTATTAACTTAAGGAGGAGTGACATGAGAAACAATGTAATCTTAATTATTGCAGTAGTTTTAATTCTACCTGCTTTAATGTTTGGGCAGATGGAAAAGATGCTTTTTGATTTTGAGAATGTATTGCCAACACCCTCAGAGGGCGATTCAACTTACTGGCTGGTTAGCCATGGAGTAAATGCCAGCTGGGATTCCTGTTACACACATCTTACATATGTGAATGATCCTGTTTCGCAAGGAGATTCAGCGCTTCACGTGGACTACATGATCCAGAGATCAGAAAGTTACGGTGGTGATGCTAAATTCATGCACTGGCATCCAGATTCCGGAGGAGTTTATGATCTTTCTGGATATGATACTCTGGCTTTTGATTATTATATCTCAGAGCAACAGTCAGAAGAAGGAGCAGTACATTTTAGATTTAATTTAACAGAAGTAAGTGCTGTTTCTGATTCTACTTATGATGCAGGAGCTGCTGAGTATTTTTATTCCTTTAATTATATTTTGGATAATGAGGTAGGCTGGCACACTCATAAGATTCCATTAATTGAAGGAGCAGGAGCAGGCGATCCTGGCTTTACCAATACTGGTTGGTATGGAATCGCAGGTGATGGTAGTTTAGACCTAAGTAAGATCAAAGCCTTCCATTTTGAATATTCAATTGGTGGTACAAACGATAGAACAGTCAGTCAGGGATCTATGGTTTTTGATAATATAAGACTGACTGATCCACAAAAGATTAATCTTCTTTTCTTTAATGGTGAGAACATCTCGGGAACTGTAGATGTATCTCCGGGCTGGAGTGATGGTACTTATGAAGTTACCGATGAAGAGGATAATCCTGAAACTGAAGGCACCCATTCCATCAAATGGGGCACACCAACTCCGAGCTGGGCTTTGTATGATGGTCTTGTATTTACCTTGCAACAACCTAAAAATCTGGCCATGAACTGGATGGCTGATGATTCTCTAAAATTTTCTATTAAGGCTGAAGCTGGTCTTGATACATTAAAGCTGGTACTGGCTGATGATGATCAGGATGAAACTCTTTCTTACGAAGCATTTTATATGCTAAGTGAAGAAGAAGTTGGCTATGATGGAGAATGGAAGGATGTCAGTTTAGCCCTTAGTGATTTTGACAGAGACGGTGGTGGATATGATGCTGATATTGGAGGAATGGTCTATGATGATATGATGGATTCCACAAAATTTAAATATTTGAAAATCCTGGTAGGAACTGGGAATGGTCTGAGTAAAACAGTTTATCTAGACAATATCTGGATTGGTAACCCGGAGCTTGATCTTACTGGTACAGATGCTGTATCCGGTGTCACAGCCCAACATTATTCAACTGAAGCAACCAATTATAACTTGGTTATGTGGCAGGATCTAGATAATGAAACTGGTGAATCCTACAATGTATATGCTAGCAGAGAAGAGATCACAGATGTAACTGCACCTAATGTTGAATTAATTGCCAGTAAAGTTCCTGAAGGTACTCAGACAGCTATCCATTATTTGAGATATCCACTTGAAGACCATGATGTTGATTTTTATTATGGTGTTGTGGCTATTGATCAGGCTGGTAATGATGGTCCTCCCGGAACCTCTGGAAAGATTACCTCTTTGGCAAAAGGTGTCCCAACAATTTCATTGAATGTTCCATCGGGATTTGAAGTTGATGGATTTCTTGATGAATGGTATGATAGTGATATTATGCCTTGGGTATTAAAACCAGAAAATAACAATGTTGCGTTTGGTGAAGTAACTGATAGCACAGATTTGAAAGGCACTATTTATCTTGCTATTGATGATGATTATCTCTATGCTGCTGGAGAAATTGTTGACGATGTCTACCATTTTTCAACTAATGCGGAATGGTGGAATTATGATGCTTTTGAATTTTTTATTGGGCTCTATAATCAACAGGGATCAAAACATAATGCCAATTTAAGAGGTGAAGAACCAGATTATAAACTTCAGTTCCATGAAAATGGTGTCGTCAATGAATACATTGGTAACATTATTGATGATCCGGAATATTTTTATTTTGAAGGTTTGGATCCTGATTACGTTTTTGAAGCCAAATTGCCTCTTGATTCTATAGCCGGTCCTGATGACAGCCGTTTTCACCCTAATAATGGAATGAAGATTCCTGTTGAATTGTATCTCCATGACAATGATGGTGGCGGAGATGCAATGGAAGGTACTCTGGGCTGGTCTCCTTTGAATGCAGATAATGCCTGGCAGTCACCTCAAGTCTGGGCTTATACTTTCATTGGTGATCAATACACAACATCTATTGATAATAACCAAACCAATAATGTTGTCCATACTTTTGAATTGAATCAAAACTATCCTAATCCATTCAATCCTACAACTACAATTCAGTACACATTACCAGCCAGTAATAAAGTTAAATTGACAGTTTACAACATGATTGGCCAGCAAGTTGATCAACTTGTAAATGAAGTCCAAAAAGCTGGAGTTTATAAAGTTGAATGGAATGCTATTGATATGCCCTCTGGAGTTTACTTTTACAGAATTAATACAGGACAGAATGTAGAAACAAGAAAAATGCTTTTACTAAAATAATATTTGACATCACATAAAATAATAGGGAGAGATGGACTTTATCTCCATCTCTCCTTATTAAAGAAATTTAAGAATTAACCTAAAGGAAGACTATGGACAGAAGAGTAAATCAATATGCTCTTTTACTATTAATTCTATTAATATTGCCTTTGGCACAAATATTTTCTCAAACAACAGGCAAGATTGCTGGGGTTATCACTGATAAGCAGACAGGAGAACCTCTTGTTGGTGTTAACGTCATTGTGACCAGTGAAAGGGGAGAACAGTCGGGATCCGCTACAAATGAAAATGGTGATTACTACATTATTAATTTAACCCCTGGAAATTACACTCTCCGTGCTCAAATGATTGGTTATACTCCTATTATAGTGGAGGATCTTGAAATCTCTGTAAATCGTACCCGCAATATCAATCTGGAACTAGAACAGGGCGTGGTTCAAGGAGAAGCAATTACAGTTGAAGCCGATCAGGTTTCATTGAAGAAAGATCAAACTAGTACAATCAAAAATGTTTCTGCTGAAAATATGGAAAAATTACCTGTGGAAAATTTGAATGAAGTTGTCAACATGCAAGCTGGAATTGTCGATGGACACTTCAGAGGAGGACGACTGGATGAGGTCTCGTATATGGTTGATGGTATTCAGGTTGATGATGGTTTCAGCGGCTCCGGTAAAGCAGTAGATATTGAAACGGAAGCAGTTCAAGATCTGGAGGTGATCACAGGAACATTTAATGCTGAATATGGAAGAGCCATGAGCGGTGTTGTCAATGCTGTTACCAAAGTTGGAGGCAATGAATTTCACGGCGGAGTATCATCTGCTTTGGGAAATTATTATACAGCTAATAACGACATTTTTATTGGATTGGAACCAGAGGAAATTACCAGAAATCAGGATTATAAAATCAATTTAAGCGGGCCAATAATTCGAGATAGAATCCATTTCTTCATGAATTATCGCTATCAGAATAATAAAAACCATCTTAATGGAATCAGAAGATTTAACGTTGATGATTATAGTGATTTTTCATATCCCAGTCCTTCTGCTTGGTATACTGAACATAGTGGTGATAGCAGTTATGTCTCAATGAATGGCTCAAAAAATCATTCCTTTTTAGCAAAAATATCACCAAAAATAAGCAGCGATATAAAATTGGCCTTTCTCTACACCTTAAACAAAGATGAATGGAACGGCTATAATCATGCCTTTAAATACAATCCTGATGGAATGGCAAATAGTAATCGAGATTCCTACATGGGAGCAATAACTCTCAATCATATGCTAACAAACTCCTTATTCTACAATTTAAAGCTATCTTACATAAATAATGAATTTGGATGGTATAAATATGAGGATCCTCAGGATCATCGCTATGTCCATGATGCGTATTTCTCGGATTATGGTCCTGGTTTTTTTACAGGTGGACAAGAAAAAGGTCATACCATCAGAACCACAGAAGATTATAGCCTAAAGTTTGATATAACCTGGCAGGCTAACGAGCACCATAATTTTAAAACAGGTTTTCAGTATATTGATCATAAAATTGATCATAAGTGGGAGCAAATTTTAAATCGATATGAAAGGATTGGCTGGAATGATGCAGAATTGGATACACTACCAGCTGATCTGATCCAGCAGGATCCTACGAATATCTGGGAGTGGGCAGTCGATGATGAAGGCAATATGCATGTTGATTATATTTATTATGACCCAATAACAATGCCAGATTCATCAATATATTCTGATATCTATACTGTCAAACCTAAAGAATTCTCCGCATACATTCAGGATAAAATGGAATTTGATGATATGGTTGTAAATTTTGGTGTACGTTATGACTATTTTGATCCTGCCACGACCTATCCTTCACAAAGGAGAAATCCAGCCAATCAACAAATATTCTATGAGCAGGATGAGCAAGGAAATATTATAACCACAATCGATGATAATGGTGATACAGTCAATGTATTAAATAGCGAAAAAATGTCGAGCTATCCCGAATCTGATCCCCAATTTCAGATTAGTCCTAGACTTGGTTTCTCTTACCAATTAGGAAAACAGGCTGTTGTCCATTTTAGTTACGGTCACTTTTTCCAGATGCCGAGATTGGAAGCCATGTATCAGAATAACTCCTTTCAAATCGCTCCTAATGATTATGAAACTGTTCAGGGAAATCCCAATTTACAGGCTCAAAAAACGGTCACCTATGAAATTGGTCTCTGGCAGGAGCTAAATGATAACATGAGTCTGGATGTCACCCTTTATTATAAAGACATCTATGATCTTCTTAGTACAAAAATAATCAGTACTTATAACCAGATAGATTATGGATTATATACTAATAAAGATTACGGTAATACGCGGGGATTGGAACTGAAATATAATTTCTATTCCGGACCATTTTCATTGTTGCTTAATTATACACTCCAATATACCAGGGGTAATGCCGATAATCCCACTCAAACCTTCACCAGAGCAGGCGACAGCATGGATCCAATTCCAAAACTTATCCCATTATCCTGGGATCAGAGGCATACACTAAATGTTTCAGTTGGTTACAACACTAAAAAATATGGTGGTACTCTGACTGGTTATTACAATTCTGGCACACCCTACACATGGGAGCCTCTACAGGAGTCAATTTTATCCAGGGTGAATTTGTATGAAAATAATGCCTGGATGTCAGGAAGTTACAAAGTTGACTTCCGTTCCTATTATAATTTAGGACCTGTCAGATTTATTTTAAAATGCTACAATCTCCTTGATCGACTTAATGAAGTCTATGTTAATCCGGAAACAGGTAGTGCTTATACCGATCTTGTCAGAGAAACTGAGATTGCCTCTCATCATAGCGACTTTAATGAATATAAAGACAGATACCAGAATCCATCAATGTATGCTGCTCCCCGATTGATTAAACTGGGTCTGGAGTACAATTTCTAAGAATTATTCTGAAAAATACGCACTTTAGGAGGAATAAATGAGAAAAATTTTTATATCTGCTTTATTGTTAATTTTCGGCTTGCAGATAAGTGCCAGGGGCCAGGGTAAATTATATGAAGGCCCTGATGATCCTGCTGGTGATATCGCCGCCATTCGAGAAGGATGGATGGACGGGAATAGGGTTCTGCTCTATTTTAAAAATAATTCAGAATTATCACAATGGCCCAAGCAGGGGTCATTATGGCCTAATAATTATAGTGGTGTTCAAATGCTGGATGGAATTGGACTTTTGATTGGTGGTCGAGTTTATATAGAAAAAGACAATGATCCAGCATCAATTGACTCCATCCCGGTAACTGATCCAGGTCAGATTGCTTTAAAAAGTATGCAGGGTAAAATTGATACACTTTTTTATTTACAGACTGCATATCGTGAAGAGATGGATACCGATCCCACTGGCACAGTAGAATGGGGCTTGTATCCAACTTTTGAATATTTTAACCCGGAAAGCGAAAATCCGGCTATGAGTGATGACTCAACAACCTGGCCAGCTGTAGGTTGGCCAGCGACTGGAAGAACAAAGAAATGGCCGGGAGAATGGAACGGCCGTTTTGGAAGAGGAGTCAAATATGCTGATCTGGAAACCTATTTTGTACTAAACGATGCTCAGGATCAGGAGTATCTGGGTCCTGAAGATAGATCTAGATATTATCCTCGACCTGGATATAAAATTGGTGATACAAAAGAAGATGTCACTATTCAACCAGGTAAGCCATGGGGTGGTCTTGGTTTACGAGTAGCAGTGCGTGGTTTTCAATGGAACAATCCTCAGGCTCGCGATGCGGTCTTTTGGGAATACAATATTTCCAATGTTTCTGAATATACTCTTCGTGATATCTGTTTTGGTTATTGGGTTGATAATGGTATTGGGGATGCTGGAAGTAGTGGTGAAGATGATGAACTCGGATATTTTGACAGAGTTATTGACCTGGCCTATTCCTGGGATATTGATGGAGTTGGACAGGGCGGACTTACGCCAGGACTTATGGGATTTGCCTATCTGGAAAGTCCTGGACTCCCTGATGATCTTAAGGATAATGACGATGATGGGTTAATGGATGAAAAACGGGATAATCCTGCTGGAGAAATAATTGGCCCGCAAGATGGAATAAGTGACCTTGATGATTTTTTAGCCTTTTATAATTTAGATGAAAAGGATCTAATAGAACATTATGAGGGTGATGAAGATCAGGACTGGCAGGATGGCAATGATGCCAATGGAAATGGTGTTTATGACTATGGTGAGGATGCCGGTGATGATGTTGGCCTTGACGGTGTTGGTCCTAATGACATTAATTATAATGGCCCAGATGCTGGTGAAGGTGACCATATGCCCAGCTATCAGGAAGGAATTGGCTGTGAACCCAATTTTGCGGTTACTGATGTTAGTGAAAGCGATATGGTTGGATTAACATCTTTTATGCTTTTCCCCATACCTCCTCATAGACCACCTTACACTAGATGGTTCAGAAATGATAAATCATTGTACAATATTATGGTTCAGGATTCTTTGATTGCTTATCTGGGTAATATTTCTAATCTTGTTGAATTATTTGCCTCCGGGCCCTTTCCTCTATATGAAGGTCGTACAGAAAGAATTTCAATGGCAGAACTCCATTCCTATGATCCTTTGGAAGGTTTGACTGAAGAAAATGGATATCAGGCTCCAGCTCTATTCAAACAGAAAGAAATCGTTCAGATAATTTATGAAAAGGATTATAGATTTGCATCACCACCAGAAATGCCGACTTTGACAGCGACCTCACGAGATGGGAACGTGGTGTTAACCTGGGACGACCGAGCAGATACCCAAACTAGAGACCCTTTTCTCAAGAATGCCAATGATTTTCAAGGCTATAAATTATTCCGTTCCACAGACAAAAAATTTCAGGACTCGGAAGTAATAACTGATGGATACGGCACTCCCATGTTTAAAAAGCCGATTTTTCAATGTGATATTAAGGATAACTTGACAGGTTTTACAAATTTTGGACTCGTCAATGGAATGGGTTATTATCTTGGCAATGATTCTGGAATAAAACATTATTTTATAGATGAAAATGTTGACAATGGAAAAACCTACTATTATGCAATAGTGGCCTATGACTCTGGTGCGGCAAATATTGGCCCGGGCATATCTCCTTCAGAAAATAATATTATCGTAGAATTAGACGAGTCGGAAAATGTGACAGCCACCAGTCCTAATGTTGCTATTGCTACTCCTCACCAAATGGCAGCCGGATATGTAGCCGATGAAATTAAGATGATAGATACAACCGGAGTTCTGGGGAGCGGCAGTGTAACTCCTGAAATTATGGCTAACAAAGCCTTACAATCAGGCAAAGAATATGCTGTTACTTTTGGAGTTTCTCCTCTTGATTTAGTTGAAAATTATGATCACGGTATGAATTATTACAACAATAGTATTCAGGTTATGGATTGTAGTGATAGTAGTATTGTTTATCAAGAAACGCCGGATAGATTTTTTGGAACTAATTTATTATCAGACGATGAATTAGGCGGATATTATTTAAATAATAGCCGAACAATCCAGACTGATGTTTTTGATGGTCTCAGGTTAAACATTACTACTTCTGTTATCACTCCTGAATATGATCCCGTTAACTCAGGATGGGTAATTGGAGATGGCTCTGTCAGTATTCAGACTACGCCGGAATCCAAAAACTTCCCCTGGGATTATGATATTATCTTTGGTGATACCACAGAAGTTCTCTATACTGGCGCCGGTGTAGCTCGTCGAGTTCTTGATATTGGTGGAAGCTGGATTAGGAGAGATATTTTGAATGATGTAGGAATCCATTTTAAAGTCATAAATAAGTCTTTTCTTGATTCAACAGGATCATACGAAGTTTTGGATCTTGTCGTCCATGATCAGAATGGGAATGGCCTATATGATGTATCGGCAGATCGAGTTTTTGCAGGTCCACTTGATTCAGAAGGAGAGTGGGCGGGAGCTGTAATGGCCATTGATTTAACAGGCACATTAGATGAGAATATGCCTCAGAAAGGCGATGAATACCATGTCACATTTAAAAGACCATTCTGGAGCACAGATACGATAAAATTCATGCCTCTGGTAATTGATTCTCTCGATGATCAAGGCTTAAAAGAAACAATGGAAGATATAAAGGTTGTTCCCAACCCTTATATTGCTACAAATAAGCTCGAGCCGGCTGTAAAAAATCCCTATTTAAATCAAAGACGGCAGATTATGTTCACTCATGTTCCTTCCCAATGCGAGATCAAAATATTTACTGTTAGTGGAATTCTCGTTGATGAATTCGATGTTTCCAATAGTTCTGAAAATGGAATAGCCTACTGGGATCTAAAAAGCAGAGAAGGACTTGATGTTGCTGCTGGAGTTTATATTTATCACATAAAATCCGCATTGACAAATGATGTTAAAATGGGCAAATTTGCAATCGTAAAATAAATAAATTTAATAAATTAAAATCTCGGGAGAGGTTCAGATGAAATTTCGAAAAATATCCTTTATGATCATTATAATACTTTTGACACTCAGTTCTAGTCTTCAGAGTCAGGAGCCCTATCGGGTTGGAACTACTACAGCAAATTTTCTGGAAATTGGCATTGGTAGTGATGGAATTGCTATGGGTGATGCTTATGCCAGCATTCCAGGTGGGCTGGCATCAATTTATTGGAATCCGGCCGGACTGGCTTTTATGGAGAGAAACCACGCTTTATTCATGCAACAACCCTGGCTAGTTGGTATCAATCTCAACGCAGCAGCAGCTTCCTATGTAAATCCTTATATCGGAACTTTATCCGTTGGATTCTATAATATGGATTATGGAAAAATGGATGTGACTACTCTTGATATGCAGGAGGGCACAGGTGAAAAATTTTCTGCTGATGACTACTGTTTTTCCTTTAGTTACTCAAGAAAATTAGCTCAGTGGTTTGCCTTTGGAGCGACAGGAAAATATATCACCTCTCAGATTTGGCATGAAACAGCCAGTGCAATAGCTATTGATCTGGGAGTATTAGTAAATACCAATTTTTTCGCGTTTTCAGGACAGGAAGAAGATGCTTTAAAAATTGGAATGAGTATTTCTAATTATGGCACCAAGATGAAATACAGTGGAATGGATCTTGTCTATCCGATTGATATTGCACCTAATGAAAATGGCAATTATGAGGATACTCCTGGAGAATATAAATTATCAGAATGGGAACTACCTCTCATTTTTCGCTTTGGAATGTCCTTTAACCCCATTTCTACACGATACCATCGCCTGACTGTTGCTGCTGATGCTCTCCATCCTAATAATAACAGCGAATACGTAAATATTGGTTCTCAATATAGATTGCAAATCCCGGGAACAGGTAGCTTTTTCTTAAGAAGTGGATATAAAGGTGTTTTTATGACCGAGAGTGAATATGGACTCACCTACGGAGGAGGTCTTGCCTTGAATCTTATTGGCAATTATGTTGTCAAAGTTGATTATGCCTTTAGAGATCTGGGCATTCTTGGTAATACAAATACATATACCATTGAATTACAATTTTAACTCAATAGATTAAAAAGATTCTCATTTAATAAAAGGCAATTAAATCAAAGCTCAAATATTTGCTTTGACTAATATGCTAAAAAAATAAATGAAATATAATTAAGTTGATAGACACGGTTTTTAAAATGGATTAATAAATTATGAAGAAAAAAATACAATTTGTCCTTCTGACTTTAACATTAATTGTTAGTTTATGGCAATGTTCTGATCCAACAAAAAATAATGACAATATGGCTGGCTTTTTGCAAACCGAGGATAAAATGATTGTTGACGGATCGGGTAATGAAGTACTTTTAAGGGGAATGGGATTTGGAGGCTGGATGGTTCAGGAGCCTTATATGATGCTGGTTAGTGGCAGCGCTACCGAAGGACAGCATTCTATTTTTGCTGATATTGAAGAATTAATTGGTACTGAAAGATTAGAAACTTATCATCAGGCCTGGCTTGATAACTATTGTACGGAAGAGGATGTAGAAAAATTGTCAATTCTGGGTTTTAACTCATTAAGAGTAGCTATGCATTACAATCTCTTTACTTTACCAATTCAGGAAGAACCGGTTCAGGGAGAAAACACATGGCGGGATAGAGGTTTTGAAATGATCGATAAACTTTTAGAATGGTGTGCTGCTAATCAGGTCTATCTTATTTTAGATCTTCACGCTGCTCCTGGTGGGCAGGGCCAGGATGCTAATATTTCTGATTATGATCCTTCCAAACCATCACTATGGGAAAGCGACCAAAATAAACAAAAAACAATAGACCTCTGGCGAAAACTAGCTGAAAGATACTCAGATGAACCCTGGATTGGTGGCTATGATCTAATTAATGAACCAAACTGGTATCTTGGTGAAGAAAACATAGAACTCAAGCAATTATATGAAAAATTAATTGCAGCAATCAGGGAGGTCGATCAAAATCATATAATTTTTATAGAAGGTAATTGGTTTGCCAATGATCATACTGGTCTATGGCCTTTTGATGATGATAATATTGTCCTTAGTTTTCACCGTTATTGGTGCGATAATACTACTGAAACAATTCTGCATTATCTACAAATGCGGGATAAATATAATGTCCCCCTCTGGATGGGTGAGTCTGGAGAAAACAATAATCAATGGTATGAAGAAGCTGTTCAATTATTGGAGGAATATAAGATCGGATGGGCCTGGTGGACCTGGAAAAAAATGGAATCAACAACCGGTGCTTATACTATACCTAAACCACAGGGCTATGATGAGCTAATAAATTACTGGCAAAATGGTGGTGAAAAGCCTGATACCAGTTTTGCTTATGATGTTATGATGCAGGTGGCAGAAAACGCAAAAATTGACAGATGCTCTCTAAATGGAGAAGTGGTTCAGGCTTTAATTCAGGAATGATTGAGAAATAGATTAACTTTTCTGCCATTAAAAGGGATTATTAATAAATACCCAAGTATATTGAGTGTAGCACTAATTTTGTTTATATTACCAGTAGTTGATATAAAATTTACGCAGACTAATATTTTCATTAGTTTTTCCTGCTAAGTTAAAATTTAGCTTATAAGTATTGTCATATGAAAAAAGAATTCAGCCTATTATTAATATTATTTTTCCTTATCCTTAGTTTTGTTATTTCCAAATGCAAGTCACCTGTAAATAATGAAAGCTATGCCGAACCTGACACAATAGACATCTTTGAGTATAATAAAGAACTAGGACGGGGAATCAATTTGGGGAATGCTCTTGAGGCTCCTTCGGAAGGAGACTGGGGCGTGACAATTCGGGAAGAATATTTTTCTATTATTAAAAAAGCCGGATTTGATAATGTCAGAATACCTATCCGGTGGTCAGCTCATACATCGGTTGATTCTCCCTATACAATTAACCATAATTTTATAAATAGAGTTGATCAGGTCCTTTATCAGGCTCTTAACAACGATTTAAAAGTGATCATAAATGTTCATCATTATAATGAGATTATGGAAAATCCAGACGAGGAAAAAGCAAAATTATACAGTATTTGGCGTCAGCTTTCCAGTCATTATCAGGATTTTTCTGTTGAACTCTCTTTTGAAATATTAAATGAACCCAATGATCAATTGACTCCCGAGCTCTGGAATGTTTATTTATCTGATCTGGTTGAAATTATTAGAAATAAAAATTCCATGCGACCCCTAATTATTGGAACAGCCAGTTGGGGTGGCCTCTCTTCTTTATCAGATTTAGATTTACCTGAAGATAACAGGCTTATTTTAACACTCCATTATTATGAGCCCTTTCAATTTACCCATCAAGGAGCCGAATGGGTTGATGGGAGCGATGAATGGCTGGGAACAATCTGGAGAAATAAGGCGGCTGAAGTCCAGAGTATTGTCAGTGATTTTATAACTATTGATCAATGGGCGGCCGCTAACAATATTCCTGTATTTATTGGAGAATTTGGAGCTTATAGCAGGGCCGATTCTACTTCTCGTCATCTCTGGACTGAGAGAATCAGAGAAGAAGCTGAATCTCGAAATTTTAGTTGGGCTTATTGGGAATTTTGCTCCGGCTTTGGCGCCTATGATGATCAGGCCGGTCAATGGAGAAATTTTTTGCTAAACGCTCTGATTCCGGAGTAATTAATGAAAAGAATTATATTCCTAATATTATTAATTACTATGTTATCTTTAGTTTCTGCTAAAGATTATTATGGTGCTGAATTAAGAACAAAATCTGCTTATACCTATGGCAGATTTGACGTTTGCTACAAAGCATCGCCTGCTAGCGGACAATTATCCACTTTTTTTACTTATCATGAATTAGGTTCTGAAGGCATTGATGAATGGAATGAAATCGATATTGAGATAATGGGACGATTTGATGATAATATTCAGTTTAATACCATTACTCCCGGGCAAAACAATCATGTCCGTAATCAGCGGGTCAATTTTGACCCTTCTGCTGGATTTCACCATTATGCTATTGAATGGACGCCCGATTATGTAGCCTGGTTTGTTGATAGTCTGGAAGTTTATCGTCAAACAGATTCTCATATTAGTACGTTAACTGAGGCACAAAAAATGATGATGAATATCTGGCAGCCTGTTTATGAAGATTGGGTCGGAACTTTTGATGAAAAATGTTTACCCCAATTTGCCTACTATGATTGGACCCAATATAGTTCCTATACGCCTGGTGAAGGCAATTACGGAACTGATAATAATTTTACTGTGGAATGGCATGACGACTTCGATGATTTTAATTCCAACAGATGGGCAAAAGCCACTCATACCTGGAATGGCAACAATTCTGATTTTATTCCTCAAAATGTTGTATTTCAAGATGGCCATATGATTCTTTGTCTCACTGATAAAGAAAACCCTGGCTATGTCGATAATAATAATCCTTTTATTAAAAATGCTCGATTTATCCAAAATAAAATAAATCTGAAATTTTCTGAGGAAGTTCATCAAGGTGCAGCCTCTCAGATCAGTACATATGCACTTTCCGGACAACCGGGCTCCTTAGTTTCAGTCCAATTAATAAACACTAGAACGGCCGAATTAGAGACAGAAAACATATGTCCGGATTCAACTTATACAATCGTCGCCTCGGGAGTAGAAGACCTTTTTCAGAATAAAAATATGGTAACATCCCGCCAGATCATAATGCCTTCTGAACAGAAATTTCCTCTTTTTATCAATGTGGGCGGTAAACAGGAACTTCAATATCAAACAGATGCTAAATGGAAGGACAATTATTATGGTAGAATTGGTGGTACAGTCTATTCTACTTCTGGTGAAATTGCCAACACTCAGGAAGATAAGATTTTTCATACCTTTATTAACGGGGCAGTAGAGTATAAGATCGCTGTCCCTAATGGAGAATATGATATAATTTTGATGATGATGGAAAATTATTTTGATCAGTCAGGAAAACGAATATTTGATGTTGCTATTGAAAATCAACTTGTAATTGATTCTTTAGACCTATTTAAGAAAGTCGGTAAAAATACTGCTTTCAATTGTGAGGCTCGCTCAATAAAAATTGAAGATGGAATTATAGATATCCATTTTAGTGAGATAAAAGATTTTGCTGTGCTAAATGGTATCAAAATATTTCAGAATTCGACAGAAATCAAAGATAGAAGTATCAACCAACCTCATTTCAAATTATACCAGAACTACCCCAATCCCTTCAATTCAAGGACAACTATTAATTTTGAAATAAGTAAACAAGGGGTATATGATCTATCGATTTATAATGGATTGGGCCAAAGAGTTGATCGGATTTTCTATAAGAATTTGAAACCGGGTAAACACCAATATCAGTGGCAAAGCAATTTATCCAGTGGAATTTATTATTATAGATTGGAAGAGATTAGTAACTATAAAAAATTCAGCCAAAATAAAAAGATGATTCTTATAAAATAGAGATATTCATGAACCCCAAAAACATAATTAAATATTTATTCCTCTTACTTACATTATTACAATGTGGGCTTACCTCGTCAAATGAGTCAGATAATAGCCAAAATGAATGGGATTTGGACGGCTGGAAAATGGTATGGCATGATGAATTCACTGCTGATTCTCTAAATACTATGCTCTGGAAATATGAGACTGGTGGCCATGGTTGGGGAAACAACGAAGAGCAATATTATACAGACAGAAGCGAAAATTCCTATGTCAAAGATGAAAATTTGATCATAAAAGCAATTAAAGAGAAATATGAAAACAGTGAATATACTTCAGCCCGATTAAACACACGGCAGGGCTGGACATATGGGCGTTTTGATATAAGGGCTAAATTGCCCAGTGGCAGAGGAACCTGGCCGGCGATCTGGATGCTTCCCGATGAATGGACTGTAGGGACAGGACAATGGCCTGGAGTAGGCGAGATAGATATTATGGAACACGTTGGATATGATCCCGGTCAGGTGCACGCTTCAATTCATACTGAAGATTACAATCATGTGAAAGGAACGCAGAAAACGGCCCAAATTTTTAATTCTTCTGTTTTTTCGGACTTTCATGTTTATTCTTTAGAATGGGATAAAAATAGTATCAAAATTTCTATGGATGATTTTTTATATTTTACTTATGAAAAAGAAAGTGATGCCGATTGGGAAACCTGGCCTTTTACTCAGGATTTTCACATAATCCTCAACCTGGCAATAGGCGGCAGCTGGGGCGGTGTTGAGGGCATTGATAACGATATTTTTCCTGCTGAATTTAAAATTGATTATGTGCGTGTCTATGAAAAGCAATAGAAAAAATGGAGCCAAAATGTTAATTAAAAATTGTTTTAGTCTCGGTATTATATTTACGATTATGATAATGGCTGTAAATCTTAGCGCCAGTACAATTGCTATGAAAGTTGACAGCCTTCTAAATCAAATGACCCTCAAAGAGAAAATTGGGCAGCTCAATCAATACAGTAGCACCTGGCAACTGACTGGCCCAAAACCTACTCAGAAAGGTAACGAAGAACGCTATGAAGATTTGACCAACGGAATGGTAGGTTCTATGCTCAACGTAGTAACAGTAGATGAAATAAAAAGAGCTCAGGAACTTGTAGTTGAGAATAGCAGGTTGGGAATACCTCTTTTATTTGGATTGGATGTAATTCATGGCTACAAAACTATGTTTCCAATTCCTCTGGCTCAGGCTGCCAGCTGGGATATGCAGGCCATTGAAAAATCGGCCCGGATTGCAGCCAAAGAGGCCTCGGCTTCCGGAATCACGTGGACTTTTTCGCCTATGGTTGATTTGACCAGAGATCCTCGCTGGGGAAGAATAATAGAATGTGCTGGTGAGGATCCTTATCTTGGAGCTCGTTTCGGAAAAGCCATGGTTAGAGGATACCAGGGGAAAGACCTAAGCACTGATAATACAATTGCCGCCTGTACTAAACATTTTGCTGCCTATGGGGCGCCCGAAGCAGGGCGAGAATATAACCGGGTTAGCATCTCTAATTATGATCTTTATAACATTTATTTACCACCTTACAAAGCTACTATTGATGAAGGTGTAAGCACTGTAATGAACGCTTTTAATACACTCAATGGTGTTCCGGCCACAGGTAATCAATTTCTGGTCAACGAAATTTTACGTGGAAAATGGAACTTTTCCGGTTTCATTCTCTCAGACTGGGCTACTATAAGTGAATTGATAACCCATGGAGTAGCCAAAGATATGAAACAGGCTACCAAAATAGCGATAACTGGTGGAACTGATGTTGATATGGAGAGCAGTGCTTATATAGACTATCTGGAAGAGTTAATTCTGGAGGGTGAGGTTGATGAAGAACTATTAGATCAGGCTGTCCGCAGAATTTTAACTGTCAAATTTGAATTGGGACTTTTCGATGATCCCTATAAATACTGTTCCAAAGAAAGAGAAAAAGAGCAGGCCTATACAGAAAAAAACCACAAAGCTGCCCTGGAAATGGCAAAAAAATCGATTGTATTATTAAAAAATGAGAATGATATTTTGCCATTAAGCAAAGAAATCGAGAGGATTGCCGTTGTAGGTCCTCTGGCTGCCGATAAAGATGCTCCTCTAGGTAACTGGCGTTGTCAGGCAAAAAGTAACTCGGCTGTTTCTCTATTATCAGCAATAAAAAATTCAGTCTCGTCAAAAACAAAAATAAATTATGCCAAAGGGTGCAATCTTGTTAAAATGGATGGTGACTATCAGGATTACAAACCTGTTCAAGTAAATGAAACTGATACTACAGGAATTCAGCAAGCAGTAAAAGCAGCCCAAAATTCTGATGTAATTATTGCAGCAGTTGGTGAAACAGCCCTGCTCTCAGGTGAGGGGCGTTCACGGCAAAATATTGATCTGCCCGGAGTTCAGAAAACATTACTCCAGGAATTGAAAAAAACAGGAAAACCCCTGGTTGTAGTTTTATTTAATGGCCGGCCATTAACAATCAACTGGACGGAACAAAATGCATCGGCAATTGTAGAGGGGTGGCTGGCTGGTTCTCAATCCGGAAATGCTCTGGCTTCAGTTTTATTTGGTGATTACAATCCTTCAGGAAAACTTCCGGTGACTTTTCCCAGAAATGTCGGCCAAATTCCAATTTACTATAATCAATTAAATACAGGTCGGCCAAAACTCGATGAAAATACGGTATTTGTCTCCCGCTATATTGATGGCCCTAATACACCACTTTATCCTTTTGGATATGGGTTGAGTTACACTGATTTTAAATATGATAACCTAAAAATAAGTGATAACAGAATCTCTGAAGACCAAACCCTTCAGGTTAAAGTTGATGTGAAGAATACTGGACAGAGAAAAGGTGAAGAGATTGTTCAACTTTATATTCGTGATCTTATCGCCAGTTATGCCAGACCGATTAAAGAATTAAAAGGATTCAAAAAAATCAGTCTTGAACCCGGCCAAAAAGAAACTGTCAAATTTTATTTGGATAGGGATAAACTCAGCTTTTATAATAATCAGTACGAAAAGATTTGTGAGCCGGGCCAATTTGAAGTAATGGTAGGAGGTAATTCTGTCGATCTGCTCAAAACCAGTTTTAAAATGGTGGAGTGATTTTTTTATTATTTTTTATTGTAATTGCTTCTGATTATAGATTTATGCTTATATTAAATAGCAGTCTTTATCAGCTGGCTTCATTTTTGAACGTTTATATTTGTTAAGTATAAGACAGATAAAAAAAATATTTCAAAAAAATGAGGTGTTAATTAATCAATTGTTTATTTTTCATAAATTAAACCAAAAATACAATTTACAAGTTAATCAATATCAAGTTTTTATAAATATTTTAAATTTGGTATATTAATAAATCGGTAATTTTAATCCCAGGAAATATTTACTCTTTTAAATGTGGGAGTTGCCTTATCAAATAAAAAAATTATTAATTTAATAATCGAAAAATTATCAAAATAAGAAAATATTGTAGGTTATGAATAATAAGGAAATTTTATAGGAGCAAGAATGAATAAACGGGGAAAATTATTAGTTTTAATATTAGTAATTATATATGTTGCCTTATCTGGTGAGTGGCAGGTAGTTTGGCAAGATGAATTTAACACTCAGATTTCAGATGACTGGGTGTATGAAACTGGATATGGCAGCTGGGGCTGGGGAAATGATGAATGGCAAAATTACACACGGGATAATGCCTATATTGAAGATAGCTGCCTGGTGATTAAGGCTACAGTTGATGGTGAACCCGGAAAAAGGGATGGCAGTATTCAATCGGCACGGTTAAAAACTCAGGGACAATATGAAGTCAAATACGGCAAGATTGAAGCTCGCATCAAAATGTCAAGAGGTGTAGGCTTATGGCCTGCTTTCTGGATGCTGGGAACAAACATTAATGATGTGAGCTGGCCAGCCTGTGGCGAAATAGATATTATGGAAAATGTAAATGGTGAAAGTGTTATTCATGGAACAGCTCATTGGGATGCCGGAATGCATGCAAGTTATGGAAATTCTGTTGAAGGTGTGAATATTGAAGATTTTCACAACTATTCTATTATCTGGGATAATAAATATATCATATGGGAATTAGACGGTAAAGAGTATAATAGATTGAGTATCACTTCCTCCGATCTAAGTGAATTCCAGCAGCCTTTTTACATTCTGCTAAATATGGCTGTGGGTGGAGAGTGGCCTTCAAATCCGGATCCATCAACTTTTCCCGCTGAAATGGTAATCGATTATGTGCGGGTTTCTTCAAATGCCGCCCCCCAATTATCATCTTCTCAATCTTCATTGAACTTTGAAATGATTGATGTGAATGCTGAGGAGGTTGCACCTCAGACAATCACTGTCAATAATACTGGAGTTGATACACTTGATAATCTTCAAGTAAATCCTCAGGTCGCTTGGCTCGATATAAGCTGGCAGGATAATGAAGGGAATGAACAGATATTTGATGTAGCCTTGAACTCTGAGGCTAACCAACTAAGTTTTGGTTCATATTATACAGAATTGATAATTAACAGCACAATAGCACCTCCAGATACAATTGATGTTAGTTTGCAGATCGGAGATAATTTAGTTTTTAATAAAATAGTGAAAGCTTCATCGACTCTGGAAAATCCCCCCAATAATGAAAATGTTAACCCGGCTAATGTAAATGATGGGGATAGGTCTACTCGATGGGTCAGTATGCCAGGTGATGAGGAATGGATTTCTCTCAATCTCAACAAATTATTTTACAATAATAAGTTTAATATATCGACAGTCAATATCCACTGGGATACTACCTATGCGGAAGAATACGAAATCCAGATTTCCAATCTAAGTGACTTTTCAGATTATTCTGTTATTGCCAGTGTCAATGATGGAAATGGGGGAGTGGATAGAATGGAAACTGATAGTTCCACTGCCGGTAAATATATTCGTATGTTTGCAAAATCCGGCGGTGCTGAAGGCGGCTATGCAATCTCAGAAATTGAAGTTTATGGTAATTTAACAACTGCAATTGAAAAAAGTCAGCAGGTTAGAGCTCCAGATAATTATAAAATTTCAAATGCTCCCAATCCTTTTAACCCTGTCACTAATATTTCTTTCACTTTGCCTGAAAAGCAAACTATTGATATTTCTGTCTATGATTTAGCAGGGAAACGCATTAAGACATTATTCTCTGGAACTCAAAAAGCAGGACAATATACCATAAAATGGAGAGCCAATGATCTACCTTCAGGTTTATATATTTGTAAACTAACCGCACCAGGTGTTAGCAAATCATTAAAAATGGTTCTTCAGAAATAATACTAAAAGGACCTATAATTTAGATCCTCACAAATAGGCGCAATTTACTGGATGGTCGTGCACTTATCCAGTCTTTAAACATTTGTTTTCGTTTTTCCTTTTTAATCTTAAAGTTGGGGTATTGCATGAAATTTTTGGGCTTATATTTATTCACCGCATTGCTATTTTTTCAGATCGCCTTTAATCAGGATATTAAGGATTTTCCATTACAAGCAAAATATGAAAATACCATTGAATATAAATGGGATAATAAAAAAGTACTGGAATCCAAAGATCTTGATAATATGGAAAATATGAATAATTGGCAGCATAAAGGTTTTGGCACGTTAACTATTTCTAACCAGAAAAATTATAGTGGAGAGAGCAGTTTGAAATTAACTTCACCGACAAAAGGTGAAAAGCTGGGACCAAAGGAAGGGCGTCCATTTGGCGCTGCCAGGGCATTATTCAAAGTAGATGGTCAAGACTGGACGAAATGGAATCGGATATCTTTTCAGGTCTATCCTGATTTGCCTGGCTTTCGGACTGTTTCTCTTAGCCTTATTTTTCATAATAATGGTGATGAAAAAGTGCCTGGTCCTTATGATAGAAATGGCTTTAATTATGTCCTTCTGGAAAATCAGGAATGGAATCAGGTGAATTGGGAAATTGAACATTTAGGCCGCGATCAAGTAACAGCCGTTGAATTGAGATATCGTCTGCAGGGAAATGAACCTGGTGCTACCGATACTGCGAAATATTATTTCGACGAATTAAAACTGGAAGAAGTAAAACCAGATCACTACGAAGGCTGGGATGTTGCTTCCGGTCAGATAGCTTTTTCTCATATTGGCTACGCCCAGAATTTCCCTAAACAGGCATTAGCATCTGATATTGAGGCTGATAAATTTTCAATAATTAATGCTCAAACTCAAAAAACTGTTCTCCAAAAACCAATTCAGTCCCATGAAACCCATCTTGGTAAATTTAAAATTCTGGATTTTAATGAAATTAACAAACCCGGGGAATATTTTATAAAAGCAGGTAATATTACAACAAGAAGTTTTGAAATCAATTCTTTTGAGAAATTATACAATAGTACAATTATCAAAACTATTAACCACTTCTATTGTCAAAGATGTGGTACAAAAATACCTGGAATACATTCTGTAGATCACCGTGATTGTACGTGTCATCATGGCGATAGTATGATTGTAGTCAATGGAGGATGGCATGATGCTGGCGATCTTTCCCAGGGACTGGTTAATACTGCTGAAGCCGCCTATTCCATGCTTGCCCTGGCTGATAAAATTAAAGCTGATAATCCTAAAATTTCAGATCGACTTATTGAAGAAGCTGAATGGGGAGTTGATTGGTTGTTGAATACCCGATTTAGAAATGGATATCGCTGCACCTGGATAACTATGGATTACTGGACAGATGGAATTATTGGTAATGTTGACGATCTTACCAGCATAGCTAATAATAATCCCTATGATAATTATGTTGCTGCTAAAACAGAAGCGCGAGCCTATCGTTCATTATTGAATAATGATTCAATTAAGGCTAACTATTGTTTACAAACCGCCCGGGATGACTGGAAATTTGCAAGACAAAAAAGTGAAGAATTAAATATTGGTTTGGCTGGCTATGGATTGACTTCTTCTCTAGAATTGTATGAAATTACTGCAAAAAAGAAATATAAACAGGCTGCTATTGAATATGGGAATTATATTCTTCAGTGCCAGCAGCAGAAAAATTTAAGATCCAAAGTAAAAATTAAAGGTTTTTTCTATCGTGATGCTGATAAAAAGAACATATTACACTACTCCCATAGAGGGCACGAACAGGAACCGGTGATCGGACTCAAGCAATTATGTAAAATGTTTCCTGAGCATGATAAATTTGAAAAATGGCAAAATGCAATCCAGTTATATGCAAATTACTATAAAAATATTGCGGATAATACAAAGCCTTATCATATGTTACCGGCTGGAATATACGATATTAATAATGCCGATGATCAAGTTGAAAAACAACAAATTCAGAATGGTATAAAATTGACTGACCGTTTTTACATCAAAAATTTTCCAGTCTGGAAGACTTTTAGAGGGAATTGTGGTACTGTTCTTTCTCAAACAAAAGGACTAGCTTCTATTGCCCGGTATTTGGATGATGAGAAACTCTTACAATTGTGCTATCAGCAATTACAATGGGTTTTGGGCTTAAATCCCTTTAACCAAAGTTTAATGTATGGGGAAGGCTATGACTTTGCTCAACAATATTCTGCAATGAGTGGAAATATTGTGGGCGGATTGCCGGTGGGTGTAC